>JACRAG010000143.1 GCA_016213455.1 Anaerolineae bacterium
GCAGATCAATGCATCGAGAGAATTCACTCGCTTATTGATCCACTCTTCCCGCTTTCGCGGATCGATGTTTCCACCTAAGATGGACACCCGCAGCCCGTTGGACTGTAACGGCATCTGAACCCGATCTTGTATATCCCTGGTGCCGGTTTGTCGAACGTAAATCAGAACTTTCCGGCCCTGCTGCTTTTCCAGTTTGCAGAAGTCAGCTAACCAGTTTTCCTTCGGCAGCCATTTGTGGCCGTTGGGGTTGATCGCCGGCAGTTCCATCAGTGGGACTTTGCGAACCGATTTGCCATCCTCGCCATCCACCTCATCCACTACCACAACCTCATCCCGGAAGGCCGAGTTTGGCCGCGCCAGGCTCCATTGCAGCCAGGTCGACAGGTAACGATTCGACTGAATTGCCAGCTGCTTCAGGCTTGTTTCCATACTTCGATATTGCTGCCCCTGGTCGTCGAGCATATCCAGGGCCACCACTTCCTCCTTGTAGGCCGGCAAGGCCAGGTTCAAATCTTTCAGGCTCAAGAAGATCGTTGTGTCCAGCAGCCGGCTGACGATGGCCGGGCTGACGCCTGGCTGTTCTTTGGCCTGGTTGCGATACCGGCGGTTACCGGTGAAAACACCATCTTCATCGGCATCATCGTCGCGTCTTCTCCTGCGTGTCGATTCCAGCACGCCGTATAACCGCGCCCAGCGCTTTTCATCATGAAAGGCGAAATCACGCCGGACGCCATGATTCAGACGGTGCAGCAGCCAAAATATAGACGTCGATTTTCCACCGAAGAATGTACCGGTGAGGGTCAGCGTCCACTTTGCGGCAGTAACCAATTGGTGAAACGCCACTCCCCGGTCGCTCGACTTCGATTTGAACTGGTGAGCCTCATCTGCGATCAGGAGCTTGAAGGCTCCCTGTTCATGCTTCGCGATGTAATCGGCGATACTGTGCCGCCGTGCACCGCTGAACTCAAACAACGGTGTGTTGCAGGCGCGGGTACCCCAGATCGGGTCACCATTTCCATCTACTTTGGTAAGTCCATCTCCATCCAATTCCCAGCCCGGCACACGGTTTCGGCAGAAGCGCCGTTTTTCAGCCAGATCGTCCAGATCGGTCACCGGAACGACAAAGCCGTCCTTTTCAACCATCACGATCTTGCCGCACCCAGGACAGGCGCAAGCGTTCACGATCTTACCGGTCAGCAGATCTCTGGTATTTTTCCAGACCACCGCCGGCTGCCACCCCGTGCCAAACTTGGCCGAAGTATGGGCCACAACCGCTACCCACTTGGGATCAGTCTCTCCAGTTCTTTTAGCCTTCTCCTTGGCCTGTCCGAATTGATCCAGGAACTCACGAACATCGTTCACGTCCTGGCGTTCATCAGAATTGCGGCCAATCCGGCGCAGCTCGCGGGCATGCGCGCCAGGGATCACTTCCTCAATTTCGCGAATCCATTTGGGTAACAGGTGCGGGGGACACAGAACGATTGCCGGGTATGCCCCAAGCAGATCGATCACCCCCGATCCAATCGTGGTCTTGCCCGACCCCATTTCCGCCTGGCAATTCGCCACACCATTTCTGTGGATCGAGCGCGCCAGTGCCGCGGCTGCGTGCCGTTGAGCCGGGAGCAATCCAGCCCGATCCTGGCCGGGCAGCGGCTTACGCCGCGTCCCCAGGTTGTCCAGAACGGCAATCTCCGTTGATGTCGGATCAAAATTGTAGAGTGGCCGGTAGGTTTCCAGAACGTGCCCGGCGATCTTCTCGCCATACGCCTTCATGAAATCCGAAAGGCCTTTGACATCCTTGATGATCTGGATCCCCGCCTGGCGCAGCACCGCTACTGTGGTCACGAACTTGTCCTTGTAGGTCTCGACAACGGTATTGGCCTCTTTCTCATCCGGCTGTTCCGTCTTCTCAACCACCTTAACGACCCGTCCTTTGATCAGCATCGGCTTGCCGGCTTCATCGCTCAGTCGAACCGTGCCCATCATACCGGAAGCCATCAGCATGGCAATGTGGCCCTTCTTTAATGGCATCACCGGCTGAGATAACTGCGCCAGGCAGCGTGAGGGGTGGATCAGGTCCAGCCATTCACTCGTCTGATGCAGTCCAACCGATGCCGTGGCTTCGACAACCTCTTCCGGCTCCCAATCCGTGCGCTTGAACACGACCGGTTTCCCATTCGCGCCGCGCGCCGGAGCCGGCAGCAGCTCGTAGACTGGCTCATCCACCGACTGGATTGGCTCCAGTTCGATGATTGCCAGGCTTTGGTTCGAAATAACCTCCTTGTCGGTGGGTGCTTGAAATGCCTTGCGCTTGTAAGCCAGCACCACCACCTGTTTGAATTTCTCATACAGCCCATCCGGGAAGCGATAGACCGAGATCGCCTCGAAGTGTCCAGTCAGGTAACGAGCCACCTCGATCATCCCCAAGAGCTTCTGCGGCACGATGTAGGTCAGCAGACCGCCGCGCATCAGCTTGGGGGCCGTCGTCTTGAGGAAGTCCCATTCCAGGCGCTTCTGATCATCAAAGCGATCAAACTCGTATGGGGGGTTCAAGTAAAGCCAGGAAACACTCTCATCGCTCAGGAAGCAGGACTGCCAGGGAGCCTGGTAGACCTTATCCATCACCAATTGAGCCCTTTCGGCCCGGTCCGGCGAGAGTTCGACGCCCCAGGTTTCGCAGTTCAATGCTTTCCCCAGGGCAGCTGCGGCCTTACCTTCGCCTGCACAGGGATCAAATAACCGTCCCTTTTCAGCGGACAGTTTCAGGTACGTACGGATGATCTCGACAACCGGTTCATCCGTGGGGTAATACCCCATTCGTTCAATGGCTGGTGGACGCATAATGTGCTACTCCTTTTGAATCCTTCCAATCGGAAGGCGGGAAAAAAATCCCCGCAGGAGGCGCGTCCCACCCCTTGAGGGGATGAAAAGCGTCCCCTCCGGGGTGAATGTGAGATTGATCTGGTCCGATCAGCTTTAAAGAGTGATCGTCTCCTGTGACAACAGTTCGGTCAGCAGTTCTTGCCAATCCGCCTGCAGGTCAATTTTGGCTCCCATGACGCAGTCACCGCCGGTGGTCAGATCAACAACAAGCTTCCTACTGCGTGCCTGGGACCACAATGCCCGCGCCCAGTCGTCCAGAATTGGCACTTCCAGGCATTCTTTGAGCCGCTCGATGAAGAGGCGGATCAATTCCTGACCCGGATCCGGCGCATCACGGAAAACGAGCTGATAGGCGCATAGATCTTCCGGCTCCCATTTGCCGGGCAGAGCCAACCGCGACACAAAGCCGACGTGATGGCTGGTGAAGTCCGGCATCGCCTGCCAGGCCTGCTCATAGCGATCGGTGGGAAGGAGCGTGACATCGCCGGCGCCGTCCTGCAGCATTGTCAGATTCTTGCCGGCCATCAAAGTGACACGCAGCGATTCGAGGCTGGTTTTGTAGCCCACGAGCCCGACGTAAGCCAGGTTGTGATCCTGATCATAGGCATACCCGCTGACATGCCCCATCGCCTGACCGTTGCGCAATCTGGGCACGGCTTCAGGGAACAGCCGGCCGCCCCGCTCTCGCGAATTATCTTCCTTTGGGATGATCTTCCAGACAACGAGACCGGCATTCACTCGCGTCAGTTCCTCATTCACCTCGCGCAGCACTTCATACAGGCCTTTCCAGGGCTGCACGCCGGTGAAGACCACACTCGTCTCATCGCTTTGGATCTTCAGTTTTCGCCCATGGATATCCAGGGTCGCCTCAGCCAATGCCAGCGGGCGGTAGTTGGCCAGCACGGATGGCAATTTCTCCCCGGCTTTCGCGGTGAACAGATAGCCGCCGGTGTCCGAGTCGTACTTGAGGAAACCGGCTTTACCAACCGCATAATCGTAGGGAAATGCCGCCCGGGTCAATTCCTGGCCCAGGTCATCCCGGCAAGGCAGGCCGCTGCCGTCTTTGTAGGCCGCAATCACAACCTTTCA
>JACRAG010000144.1 GCA_016213455.1 Anaerolineae bacterium
CGCCAGCTGCAGCAGCGCGTTGCCGGTAAAGTTGCGCACCATGTCCACATCCGAAGTCATGTTGGTCATCAGCTTGCCGGTTTGCGAGCGATCATGATAGGAGAAGCTCAACCCCTGCAGTTTCTCAAAGATCACATTGCGCATCTCATATGCGATACCTTGCGATGTCACTTCTGAGAGATAACCCTGCAGGAAAGTAAACACACCGCGCACCAGCGCCACCAACACCAGAACCCCGGCAATAATCCAGATCAGAGACAGGTTCTTTCCGGTAATTCCCTGATCCAGAAGAATACGGATTAATTGCGGTGAAACCAGGTTCCCCGCATTGACCAGCAGCAGACTGAGCAGTGCTCCCAACGCAGGCTTCCAATAATTTCGCATGAAAGTGAAGGTTCTGCGAATTCCATTCATAACAATAGTTCCTTTCCATCACGGCGATCGATGCGCCGGTTGCAATGATTCCGGCTTGTCGTCATTCACAAGCGTATCAGGCTGGTCCATCCTGCCGGTCACCCGGAGCAGAATAGCCAATCCCTCGTCTAATTTCACCCGCTCTTCCGCGGAGAGCGTGCTCATCAACCCATCAATCGTGAGTACCAACTCGTTGTAAACCTGCCGCAGCAATTGAGCACCCTCGGGGGTAAGCTCAACCAGTACCATGCGACGGTCCTGCCCTGAAGAAGTGCGTTTAACCAAACCGCGTTCCTCCAGGGTGTTGACCGTGTTGGACATGGTCGCCGCGGTGACGCCAAGTTCGTCCGCCAGGTCACCTAAATGGCTGGGCTTACAATGCAGCAGGCGCAGCAGCCCCATATGCGAAGGGTGCAGCCCATGCGCACGCAAACCCGTATCCATATGCCTGACCAGGAACGGAAGAATTCGAAGAACTTTATGTGCTGTCTGACCATTATTCATATATAATTAGCCCTGCTAATGTTTAGCAGGGCTAATTATATTCGATTTCTCTCAATCTGCAAATCGCTTTGCGGATGACCTTGTACAAAAATCAGGGATCACCCCAACAGGATCCGTCCATTCACTTTCAACCATTCCCGGTGCTCCCGATATTGGGGATGGAATTGCTCTACCACCTTCCAGAAGCGCGCAGAATGGTTGTGCTCACGCAGATGCGCCAGTTCATGCACCATGACGTACTCGATCACAGCAATGGGCGCCATCACCAGACGCCAGGAGAGGCTGATCGCGCCGCGCGCGCTGCAGGATCCCCAACGGGTGCGCGCCGATGTGATGCTTAAGCGGGTCGGTATCAGGTTCGTGTGTCGCGCCATTTCATTCACCATCACCGGAAAAAGGATGTTGGCCTGTTTGCGGTACCAATGTTCCAGGCTGGTTGCGGTATGCGCGGATCGCTTGCCCAGGACGATCCGGTTGCTTAATACCGGGTTTTCACTCGCCAGCGCATCGCCGTAGAAAAGTGGCAGGTATTGCCCCAGGTACAGGTGCATTTCGCCTTCGTGATATGTATGCGCCGGACGGACAACCTGCTCGGCTTGTAATTCACTGCGTTTTTTCTCGATCCAGGCGGTGCGCTCAGCAACCATTTCCGCAATGATCCGGGTTGTCAGGCGGCGTGGTGCGCGCACCCAGATCTCGCCATTCGCGCGAACTTCGATGGCAAGCGTTTTACGTTCAGAACGTATTACACGGTAATCCAGCATCTCGAGATTATAGTGTAGAATTTGCTTGTGTTCTCTGAAGAAGTGCGCCAGACCATTTTGGTTGAATTAGACCGGGCATCCACAGCGCGCCAGCAGGGCTTTGAAGGCCGCGCCCGGGTCTGCGCGCGGCGTGCTGCCGGCGCTGCCGCTCGCGAGTTTCTGGCGCTGCGGGGTTTCGATGCGCCCATCAGCGCGTTGGACGCCCTCAAGGCACTTCCCACCCTACCCGACCTCTCACCCACCATCTCCGCAGCGGTCGCCCTGCTGCTTCAACAAGTCGATGAAAATTTCAATTTGCCCGAGGGCACAGATCTGCTGGCTCTCGCTCGCGATGTAGCAAACCAATTGGAAAATAACGCCGGTAGGAATAGAGGAGAAATCAATGATGGGTGAGGAAACGCAAATCATCGTATATGGCACAACCTGGTGCGGCGACACGCGCCGCGCACGGCGCGTTCTGGATGATAACCAGATCGCCTATCAATGGATCGATATCGACCAGGATATGGAAGCGCGGAAATTTGTGGAAAAAGTAAACAATGGCTACCGCAGCGTGCCCACCATCATCTTCCCAGACGGAAGCATGCTGGTCGAACCCAGCGCGATGGATTTAAAGGCGAAATTGGGCCTGTCTTAACCCTGACGGAAAAGACGGGTGATCAGAAAAATCAACAACCCAAAAACAACCCCCATGATCAGCGCCACCGGAACAAACACCGTGTCGGCGCTTTTTTCGACCTCAAAACGCGGTTCGACCAAACGGTTTTGCAGGCGGTTCACAAATACCGGGTTGGGATCCACCCGTCGCAACGTGCGCTGAAGTTGCATTTCAAGATCATCAATTGCATCCAAAGATAAAGCAGACATAACTCCTACTCTCCACTCACAGGAATTGCCACAATGCCAATCGTGCCCGGCCCC
>JACRAG010000145.1 GCA_016213455.1 Anaerolineae bacterium
CAATATTCCAGGCTACCGGGAGGATGTGAAGAAATTTACATCCTATCTGGGCGGCATCTGGAATGCCTTTTTACGCGGCCAATTGACCCTGATTGTGATTACGATCATGGTTTACCTAGTTCTTCTCGGCGGGCTGGGCTTACGCTTTTTTATTGGCCTGGCGTTGCTGGCGGGATTGGCGCGTTTCGTGCCTTATGTTGGCCCGACCGTCGCCTGGACGACCTATGGCCTGGTGGCTTACTTTCCGACCGACAACCTATTTGGTCTGCCTCCACTCGGTTTTGTGCTGTTGGTGGTTGGGTTGGCGTGGATAACCGATCTGGTGATGGATAACCTGGTCGGCGCTCCGCTGATGGGGAATGCGCTGCGCATTCATCCCGCCGCGGTGATGGTATCAGCGCTGGTGGGAGCCAATTTATTTGGCCTGGTTGGAGTTGTGCTGGCAGCGCCGGTGGTGGCGACGTTAAAATTGGTCTGGGCTTACATGTTCAACCGGCTGATTGACCAGGACCCCTGGCGGGTGTTGGAAAGTTCGCCTGCGCCAGTTGCACGCCCCCTTTTGGCCATGTTCCGCACCCCCATTATCAAAATTCGCGGAATCTGGAAGCAGATTGTTAAGAAATATCAGGTATTATTCAAGCATAGTTCATCGAAGACTTAAGGAGAAATCTATGGCAAAAGAATTGGAACCCAAAACCGAGACGTTGGCGGAAACCGACAACTACATGGTATGGAAAGCCGTTGAACCCGACGGTGAAACGACCTACCATATGGAACTCAACAATGTGACCCTGCACTTCTTCCAAGAAGAATGGGATGAGATTGTCCAGTTGATGAAGAACTTGGGCAAGAAGTAATTGAAAAGGGACTGCCAGGAAAGTGGGCAGTCCCTTCTTTATTTGGTTAATCGAATGACTTGACCGGTGATATTCGGTGGCGAAGGCCTATCCCCAACGTAGGATCGCCAGGCCTGCCAACGCTCGCAGGATGACAGCCAGCAGCAATGTGCCAAACAACCCCAACACGCCCGCAACCGGAGAGGCGATCAGCCCACAAATTAAAGTGGCCAGGTTGACCGCGATATTGAACCATGCCAGGTATGCCGGGCGGTCATTTTCCGGCATTTTGACCAACAAATAATTTAACAAACCACCGCCGATCATACCCCAGGCGATGCCGCTGAACAATTGGCAAAACAAGAAGATCCAGGTCTGGTAACTAAAAGTGAATATCAGCGAGGCGGCTGCGGTAAAGAGCGTACCGATCCCAGTCATCTGTTTGAAACTGAATTTTCGGGATAACCGGCCCACCTGTAATGATGTTAGAAAATGAATTACGTAGAACAGGCTGGTGCCCAGGCTGATAATTTCATCGGTCATTTTCAAGACGCGCACCTGATAAAGCGGGAAAACCGGGTTGGGCAGGAAAATGGCGAAATGAAAAAAGAACATCAGCGCGAGCACACTGAGAAACGGGCCTTTAAGGATTTCCAAGCGAATTGTGCGAGTTTTGCTGATAGGCGCAGCCGGGGTCACCGGGCTTGTGGCTGATGGGACGGGTTTGATGAGGAAAAGATGGAATACCGACATCATCGCGCCGATCCAGCCCAATGCAAAGATGATGGCATATCCGCTGGCGAAGGGCAGGCGGGTCAGGATTTGACCGGCGGCAAAAGTGGTGATCATCGAGGTGACTGCCAGAAGAGCATTGCGCACGCCGACGACGGAGCCACGGAACTCAATGGGCACGGTCTCGGCAAAGAAAGCGTTGCCCAGCACCGCAGCAACCGTCCCCGAAACATTCATGAGAAAGGTGATCGCGATGATGATCCAAATCTTGGAAGAGTCACCGAAAAGGAAAGGAAGGGGCACGAGCAGCGCATAGAACATGCGCGTAGTCATAGCGGCGTTGCGCACCAGTTTGTGGATGGGACGTCCGATGGCAAGGTTGCTGGCTGGAAAGGTGAAGATCAAATTCATCATTGCCGGAGCGGCGGTCAACAATCCGATTTGCAAGGGGCTTGCGCCAATGCGAGAGGCATAAACAGCCAGGAACACCAGCGTTGAGCCATTCAATACGCCCCACCAGGTAATATCAAAGAGAAGGTGGATGATGTTCTGGCGATGCTCAGGCGGATAGGCAGCCGAAAAACCGGTTAATCGCTTAAGAGATAAGTTCATTGCGCAAGGTAAGCATTGAAGCAGCCGACTGGGAAGAAGGTGCAGGGCTGTTTGAAAGAAATGGGATATCGGTATTATAAAGGCGAAATGGGCGTCCGTTGTTCCAGCGGACGCCCATCAAAATTGAAAACTTGTCGATTACACCGCAAATAGATCCGGCCAGTGACGCATGGCGGACCGGATGGGGTTGGCAGCCAGCTGTCCTACACCGCAGATTGAGTGATCGGGATGGGTCCAGGCGGTGTCCCGCAGGGTTTCCAGGTCATGAACTCTGAAGTGACCGGATGCGAGGTTCTGAATGCTTTGGTGCTGGTTGCGGGTACCACTGACGCAGGCGGCGCACACGCCGCAGGACTCGTCCGCAAAAAAGCGCGCCAGGCGCATCAGTACATCTTTGAGGTCTCGGGTGTCATCGAAGACGGTGATCACGCCCGATCCGATGGAGAGCCCGTGTTCACCCAGTCCTTCCAGGCTGAGCGGGATATCCAGCATCTCTGGAGTAACGAAGCTGCCTGAAGCACCGCCAATCAATGCTGCCTTCAGCGAGTTGCGCCCACGTACACCCCCAGCCAGATCATAGATCAAGTGGCGCAAGGTGACGCCAAACGGCACCTCATAGAGGCCGGGCAGGGTGACATCACCGGACACACTAAACAACTTGGTC
>JACRAG010000139.1 GCA_016213455.1 Anaerolineae bacterium
CATCGTCGTGTTCCTGCTGCAGGCGGGTCTGCTGGTGGTTTCGGTCATCCTGCTGGCGCGCATTGACGTGCCCCGCTTCCGCAGCAGCACCAGCCTCACAGCCAGCGAGCGGGCGGCGATGTTGAATGACGCGGGGTAGCCTTTGCCGTCTTCGGGAAGATGGAGCACCCGCTCCATCGGCTTTGGATGGCTGCAATCCAATGAGCCTTCATCCTTTGCAACCGCCAAGCAGCCATTCGTTTTTCCATTGAACCGGTAGTTATGTATCGATCATAAATCCTGAAGGGATGGTGGTATGAATCGGGTACATGTGCCACCTTCCCAACGGCTTGGACCGCGAAAAACGAAATTCCAATCGTAATGAATCCTCAGGGCCTTCACAAAGTCCCAAAGACCAACCCAGAAAAACCCAAAAACAGGGTTCATGGGGTGCGGACGCACCCCAGGAACCCTGTTTTTGGCAAAATCCCCCTTCACCGTTGACGGGGAAGGGGGAAAAGGGGGATGGGGCAATTTATTTTTGACTTTGTGAAAGCCGTGAATGAATCCTGTTGAAAGATTGACCTGTAAAAGGGGCTTGACTCTCAAGTCCCTTGAGGTTGTATATTAATCGCAGATGATCATCACACACTTCCTTGCGCACGGAGACCTTTGAAATGATCCGCATTGGTGATTTTAGCCGCCTCAGCCAGACGCCAGTCAGCACCTTGCGATATTACGATGAGGTGGGCGTGTTTAAGCCGGTCGAAGTCGACCATTTTACCGGATACCGCTACTACACCTATGATCAACTGCCGCGCCTGCAACGCATCCAGGCACTCAAAGATATGGGATTCTCGCTGGATGAGATCGTACGCTTTTTGGATGCCAGATTGTCAACTCAACAGGTGCGCGAGATGCTGCTGTGCAGGCGCACAGCTTTACGAGAGCTGGTTCAGGATCAGCATGAACGGCTTGATCAGGTGGATGCATGGCTGAAGCAAATTGACAAGGAGAACAATATGACCGCAACCTCAATACGTACTGCCCGTATCGAAACCGATTTGTCCAATATCGTGCGCATTACCAACCCATATGAATGGCAACCGGTAACGACAGAACAGGTGCGCGAGTGGTTCCAATACAACCCGCCTGGACGGGTGCAGCGCCGCCTGGTATCGGTTGATGAGCATGACGCCGTCATCGGCTACGCCGGATGCGTCCACGAAACCGATGCTCCCGCTGACCGATTTGTGGTGTGGGTGATCGTTGACCCCGACTACCGGGGAATGAAGGTCGGGTCAGATTTGTGGGAGGCATTGCTTCAGGAACTGCGCGGGCTGGGGGCACGACGGTTGGATTCGGACGTAAACGACAACGACGTCCAAAGCCTGGTCTTTGCTCAGCGCCGCGGTTTTGCCATCTACGAGCACATCTTCCACTATGCACTTGACCTGACAACCTTCGACGAGACGCCATTCCTGAATGACCTCCACGCGCTCGAAGCCCAGGGCATTCGCTTCACTTCACTGGCTGCCTTTGAAGACTCGCCAGAGACGCGTCATAAGCTCTATGACCTGAACATCAGTTACATCCTGGAACAAGCCAATATGACTCCTCCGTGGACGTTTGCCAGGTTTGAGGAGTTTGTGCTCGGCGCGCCCTGGTTCAAACGCGAGGGGCAGTTGCTGGCGGTCGATGGCGACCAGTGGGTGGGGATGGCACCAATCAGTGTGTTTCCGGATGAGCATACTGCCTACAACCTGCACACAGGCGTACTGCCTGCATACCGCGGGAGGAACATTGCCACCTCTCTCAAGGTGTTGGGGGCGCGCTATGCCCGCGAGAATGGGGCGCAAAAACTGATCACCGACAGCAACTTAAGGAACGCACCGATTCAGGCGATCAATCGAAAAATGGGGTATAAGCCCCAGCCCGGAAAATACACGCTCGTCTGCGAGCTGTAAGAAGGCCTCATTCGAACCCCCAGAGGACATTTCTAAGAAATTCGATGTAAGCATCATCTCAATGACCAGGTAGCAATAGCCCCGATGAAGGCTAATCCCTTCTCGGGGCTATTTTGTCCCGACCAAAGCAATCAAACCCTGCCTCGATGAGCGCGTTCCCCGTTTCAAAGTGCTTCCATCGCGTCACTTGATCCAAACCTTTTGTTTGGGGGATGGGTACTGTGGTTAATTTTTGGACAAGTTCTTCATTCCACTCCCGCGCCAGGCGCCATACCTTTGCGGTTTTCATTGGAGCACACCGGTCGAAAATCGCCAGTTGACAGGTTTGTTGGGTTCATCCGGCAAAAAGCAACGTATAATTTCAAAGGTTATGGTTTATTTTACTGGTGACCTTACCAGTCCGGATATTGTTAGGAGGCGTAAGTATGTCGATTCTCGACTGGGGACCGCTTTCCCGCGTGCGGCGTAATCATGCCCTGGAGCACGCCACCCTGCAGGTGATGGCTGAGGCAAAGCCCACCTTGCGCATGGCCGGTTACTCGGATGCCAAGGGATTTTGGCTGGTGGGCGTGGCTGAGACGGAAGAAATCGCCCGTGCGGTGGAGCAGGCCATTATCCGCTTGAATCGCGGCGAGCACAACCTGGCTATTCATCCCAACTGCGGAACCAATTACGTGGCAGCCGGTTTCCTGGCCGGCACGCTGGCCTGGTTGGGCATGTTGACCACAGGCCGCGGCTTGCGCAACAAGCTGGAACGCTGGCCGGTGATCGTATCGCTGGTGACCCTGGCGACCATTTTTGCGCAGCCGTTGGGTCCGGTGCTGCAGGAACGCATCACCACCTCGCCGCGTTTGAACGGCATGCGCGTGACCGGCATTGAGCGCCGCCAGCGCGGCGATACGCCGCTGCATCGTGTGTTGACTTCCGGCTGATGGATTCCCGACCGACGGTTTACATCTTCCATGGCGACGATCCCTTTGGGATCGAGCGGGCGCTTGCCG
>JACRAG010000142.1 GCA_016213455.1 Anaerolineae bacterium
GGTGGCAGAAAAACGAATAAACAAAGTATATCGCTTTTCCTACGCCAGTCCACCCGATGTGCATGAAGATCGGCGCGAGAAAAGGGACGAATACCCACAAACCATAGATCAGCAGGAAGGCTTTGAACCAATGGCGAGCGAGCCATTCGGCGAATGATGGTGTTGTGCGCCGCTGTGTATTCGTAAGTGTGGCGGTCATTCATTTCTCGCTTTCGTAAACATTGCGGACACGACGAGTATTCCCTCGTGCCCGCAATGCTCTTCTTATTTTTGAATGTAACAATCGTCATGTTTTGCCGCGATGAATATCCTTGCTATGTAGGGATTTCCCCGACAATTTCCGGAAAACTATCCAACTTTTCCTGCTATCCCTGCAAAATCAAATTTGCTAGAGTAAGAACAACGGAATTGTCGGACTCCGTCCAAATTTCAATCTTCGAAGGAGAAGCACAATGTCAAAACCGAACGAAGCAACTTTGCCCCCTGTGGGGACGCTGCTAAATAAGTATGCTTCCGAGGCATTTGCCGGTTTGGTCGCTCCGGTCATGGACGGCTTGCAAGTTTCCGCCGCTCCCGCGGATGATCTGCTGGCGAAAGAGGATGTCTTGGCGCGCATGAACCGCGAGTTGAAACGCGCCCTGGAAAAACCCGCTTCGGAGCGGCGCTGGGTGATGGTAATCGACCTGCGCAAATGTATCGGGTGCAGTGCCTGCACAGTGGCGTGCATCGCCGAGAACAAACTGCCGCCAGGGGTGGTCTATCGCCCTGTGATGGTGGAGGAAGTTGGCACGTATCCCAACGTGACCATGAAATTCCTGCCGCGCCCGTGTATGCAATGCGATCAGCCTCCCTGCACCGATGTCTGCCCGGTGACGGCCACCTACAAGAACGAAGAGGGCGTAGTGGTCGTTGATTATGACCAGTGCATTGGCTGCCGCGCCTGCATGGCGGCCTGTCCGTACGGGGCGCGCACCTTTGATTTTGGTTACAGCTACACCGAGCAGTTGCCCGTGTTCGATGGGGCGGTGGTTGGCGGCAAAAGCGCCGCGGGCTACGAACATGCCAGTCAGGAATACGGCGAAGAGTGGGCGCGCAATGGCCGGCGCGAGTCGCCGATTGGCAACGTCCGCAAGTGCCATTTCTGCCTGCATCGCATTAAAGAGGGAATTCTGCCCGCCTGCACCACCACCTGCATCGGCCGCGCCACCTATTTTGGCGACGCCAACGATCCAGAGTCGCTGGTTTCCGAACTGATCAGCAGACCCAACGTGATTCGGCTCAAGGAAGAACTTGGGACCGAACCGCGCGTCTACTACATTGTGTAGGAGGACGAGATGACAAAGAAAATAAGTTACGTTGTTGCCGCAATTGCCCTTCTGTTCGGGCTGTGGGGGGTATACATCCGCCTGTTCGAAGGCGAGCAGGGCGCGAATTATGGATCATACATTGGCTGGGGTCTGTGGGTAGCCATGTACCTGTTCCTGGCAGGCCTGGCCGCAGGGGCGTACATGCTCTCCACACTTGATTACCTCTTCAACATTCCACAATTCAAAGGCACGGGCAAGGCCATGCTCTGGGCAGCGGCAGTTACTTTGCCCGCCGGACTGGCATCCATTGGCATGGACCTCGGCCACATGGACCGCATTTGGAAAGTGTACCTCCAGCCGAACTTTAACTCCTTCCTCGCGCTCCTGGTCTGGGGATACACGATCTTTCTAATCCTGATCCTGATCTCGTTATATCTGGCATTTACCCAACCTGAAAAATCCGCGATGAAAATCGCCATGTGGATCGGGTTGGTGACTGCCGTCCTCGTGGCGGGCGGCGTTGGCTTCCTGCTTGGCGGCAATGCCGGTCGTTTGTTCTGGCATGTCGGTTTACTGCCGGTACAGTTCCCAGTCTTTGCGCTGGCGTCGGGAGCAGCCCTGATGCTGATGCTCGTTGGCTGGTTCGGCCCCAAGGAAGATCACGGTAACCGCGCCAGCCAGTTGTGGACGCTCGGCCTCCTGACGGTTGTCTTGAGCGTGGTCAAGTTGTATTTCCTATTCACAGACTTTACCCAATCGCTGTACGGCGGTGTGCCGGAGAATGTCCAGGCTGTCCAGGCGATCCTGTTCGGCCAGTATGCGTTCTCCTTCTGGGTAGTCCAGATTGGCTTGGGTACGTTGATCCCGCTCATTGTTCTTGTCCAACCCAAACTGGCCAAAAATGATTTGATCGCCGGGTTGATGGGATTGTTGCTGTTGATCGGCTACGCGGTAGCCCGCATCCTCATCATCGTGCCGGGACAGATCGCTCCGATGTTCCCAGGCCTGGCCGAAGCCTTTAGTGGACCAAAGCTGACATTTGAATATGTTCCCAGCTTGATGGAATGGTCAGTTACATCGGCTGTACTTGGCGGCGCCATCCTTGCCCTGCTCATTGGACTGGATCGCCTGGTGCGCTTTACCGAGGTGAAGAAATGAAAACCAAACAATCTGAACAATCTGCAAAGAAAGAATTCACCCGGCGAGACTTCCTGAAACTCTCCGGCGTGACCGGCGCGGCGGCCTTCCTGGGCAGTATGCCGAAAGCCAGGAAAGCCATCAAGGAAGTGATGACCGCGGGCGAGGGCAACTTCTTTGAAGCCAAA
>JACRAG010000148.1 GCA_016213455.1 Anaerolineae bacterium
CGTCATGTCCATGCAGATGCCCACGGTTCTCACCGTAGAAGACCATCCACACACAGCGGAAAGTGTAGAGCGCGGTCAGGCCGCTGTTGAAGATCATCACCGCCAGCATCCAGGTCGGGCTGCCTTCGAGGCCGGCTTCCAGGATCAGCTCTTTGCTCCAGAAGCCGTTCACAATCGGGATACCCGCCAGCGCCAGAGAACCAATCACAAACACCGTGCGCACGATGGGCATCTGTTTGCCCAAACCGCCCATTTTATTCATATCACGCGTGCCCACGGCGTGAATCACCGCGCCTGCGCTCAAGAACAACAACGCCTTGAAGATGGAATGGCTGAGCAGATGGAACTGGCTGGCAAACACGCCACCCGCGCCAACCGCAAAAACCATAAAACCCAACTGGCTCACGGTGGAGTACGCCAGCACCCGCTTGAGGTCTGAAGCGGAAAGCGCCATCAAACCGGTCAACAGGGCAGAGAGCAGACCAACCAGCAACACCACTTCACGCCAGTATGGCACTTCAGCGAAGGCCGGGTAAAAGCGCGCCAGCAGGTACACGCCGGCGTTGACCATCGTCGCCGCATGGATCAATGCAGACACCGGGGTGGGTGCTTCCATGGCGTCGGGTAACCAGGTCTGGAAGGGGAACTGCGCGCTCTTGGCGGCGGCGGCGATCAGGCTGCCGAAAGCCAGGATTGCCAGCACATTGGCAGGCATTTCGCCGGCATTTTCCAGCAGCGCGTTCAGTTCAAAACTGCCCAGGTAGCTGTAGGTCAACACAGCCGCCACCAGCAAACCAATTCCACCCAGCTGGGTGATGATCAACGCTTTCATACCGCCGGCTGCGGCTTTGGGATCGTCGTTGTAGAACGAGATCAACCCAAAAGAGCACAGCGCGGTGATCTCCCAGAACACAAACATTAGGAAGAGATTGCCGGTCAGCACCAGTCCGCACATTGAACCGATGAAGAACAGCACAAGCGCGTAGTACCGGCTCAACTGAGCCTCGCCGCGCATGTAGTCCACAGAGAAAATGACCGCCAGGGAACCAATCACCGTGGCGATGGCAGCCAGGAAAACCCCCAGCCCATCTGCGGTGAAGGTGAAATCACCAAACGCACCGCCCAACGGAATGACCAGCCCAGCCTCCGCGCTGCGCTGGGGCAGCAATGCCAGGGCAGCAGCCCCTGCCGCCACGGAGAATATCACCGCCAGGCTGTGCTGCCAGCGCGGTTGACCGTCGCCAACCCACCAGACCAGCAGCGCGCCTGCCCAGGGTAAGAGTATCGTGAGAGCAATCAAAGTTCCGGCCACGCGCTACCTCCGCAGTGTTGTCAGCGATTTTATATCCAACGTGCCGAATTTGCGGCGCACCTGAACCGCCAAAGCCAGCGCCACCACCGCCACAATCGTGTCGGCGACAATCACCGTCAGCGCCATACTCTGCCCGAGGTCCACCTTACCGTTGAGCCGTCCAGCCAGCACAAAGGCGATCATGGCGCCCTTGACAGCCACCTGCAGCCCCACCACAACCTTGATCAAATTGCGGGAGATCAACACCCCGTAGAGGCCGATCCCCAGCAATCCGATGATGACAACCATCACAATATTCTGCGTTGAAAAGGTCATGGATGGTTCTCCTCCCCGTCTTTTTCCTGTTTACCGCCGGAAATCAAACCCACCAGCGCCAGCACACCCCCGAAAATTAAAACCATCTGCATCAGCAGGTCAGCACTGCGTTCGCCCCAGAGGACCGACCGCAGCATGCCTCCCGGCTCGCCTGCCGCTGAAAAGAGTTCCAGGTACTGTTCCAACTGCAGCGCCGGCAAGACCATCCATGCCAGCAAAAGAACAGACAGGATCACAGCCACCCACGAAAGCAGTTGTGGAATGGGCGCATGGGGATCTAGCGAGACATCCCCTGCTATATTGATGGCGAAAACAAAGAGGACGGTCACCAGACCGGCGCCAACACTCAGCTCGATCACGGCAACATCCGCCGCACCCAGCCGATACATGAGGAAGGATACCAACGCGCTGGTAAGCGCAAGCCACAAAGCAGCGATCAGCAGGCGGTTTTCACGCACTGCCAGCAGCGCGCAAGCCAAAATGCCTGCGCCAATCAAAAAGTTCACCATGAGGAGACGCCTCCTGGGAGAATGATGGATATCATTACGCTTATACCTTGTTTGGACATATTTGTCATGTGTAGGGTATCGCAGATTAGCGGGCAATTCGTCATAATTTAGATTTTTGATCTAAATTTCAAGAAATTAACCCGAGTTAGCCTGCCTCGAACCGGTCGATTCGGGGTGCCTTTTTATGTTCAACAATTAAAAAAAGAAATACCTCACCCTCGCCAATCGCTTACCGACTGGTTTCCCCCTCAGGCTGGACCTCCCCACAGCGGCATTCTTCCCAGAGGCCAATCCTTCATACCCGGAAATAACCCCGTTTGATATGATGAAAGGAACGTTCGGGAACACTGCCGGCTGCGCAAAACAGATCTTCACACGCCTCGGTCTTCTTTTCTTTGCGAGCGGTTACATAATCGTTCTCGCTCTTCCAGATGGTGATGATCAACCATTGTGTGGGGTGCGTGTGATCCTGCATCAAGAAGCTCTCGACCAGCTCATGCGGGACCGATTTGAGCATGAGTTGGTACTGCTGCTCCAGGTGCGTCCAATCCTCATGAGATACCTGTCCACGTAACACGGTTGCAAACATGGCGTCCTCCTTTACCGGTCGAACAAGCGATGGCGAATCAACCCAACGCGGATTTATTACGCCCCATCCCTCCATTTCAGTATAGCACGCCTGTGTTCTGGTGTCTCAACCGGTTGCATCCCCAGCCACGGATTAAACGATCCGACTGGCGGTATCGATGCCGCCAGTCGGATTGAGTCCTATCCGTTAAACCCTGCTTTATTCGATTCTGCCGGTGTTGACCGCGCGCTTCACTTCCGCAATCGCCTGGGTGATGTGAATATCACGCGGGCAGGCTTCGGTGCAGTTGAAAGCGGTGCGGCAGCGCCACACGCCGAACTGTTCGTTCAGGATGTTCAGGCGCTTCCCGCCCGCCTTATCGCGGCTGTCGAAGATAAAGCGATGCGCGTTAACAATTGCCGCCGGTCCCACATAGTTTGCGTCCGACCAGAAGGATGGGCAGGACGTGGTGCAGGCTGCGCAAAGAATGCATTTGGTCGTATCCTCAAAACGAAGCTGCTGCTCCGGACTTTGCAGGCGCTCTTTTCCATCCGCCGGCAGCGGATCGTCGTTGATCAAGTAAGGCAGCACAGAGCGGTAATGATCAAAGAAGGGCTTCATATCCACGATCAAATCTTTGATCACCTTCAGGCCCAATATCGGCTCAACGGTGATCTGATCGGTGCCCAGGTTTTTGACCAGCACCTTGCAGGCCAGGTAATTGCGCCCATTCACCCGCATCGCATCTGAACCGCACACGCCGTGCGCGCACGAACGGCGCAGCGCCAACGTCGAGTCGAAATCCGCTTTCACATATTCCAATAGATCCAGGACCCGATCATTCGGGTCAACATCCATCATAAAGGTGTCGAAGCGCGGTTTTTGATCGCGTTCGGGGTCAAATCGAAATACACGTAATTTTATTTGCATCGTTCCGCCTCCACCTGCTGTGCTTCACAGGAAAGTCCAATTCGATTGGTTGGCTGCAGAGACCATCTCCTGATCATCGCCAGGCCCAAACTTACCGCCGGTTTAATAGGTGCGCTCTTTCGGCGCATATTGGGTGATGACCACAGGTTTGTATCCCAGGCTGATTTCGTCACCGTTCATCCAGGCCAGGGTATGTTTCAACCAGTTGGCATCATCGCGCGCCGGGTAATCGTCGCGGGCATGTGCGCCGCGGCTTTCGGTGCGCGCCAGCGCAGATTGCGCGGTAATCAGCGCCAGGTCCAGCATGTTGCCCAACTCCCAGGCCTGCATCATTTCCATGTTGAAGACTTTGCCGGTATCGGTAACCTTGACCTGTTTGAAACGCTCGCGCAGCTCCTGCACCTTGACCACCGCCTGCTCCAAACCGGCCTGGGTGCGGAACACGCCCACATTATCGAACATCTCGACTTTCAACTCCCGCGCCAGAGTGGCTACGTTTTCCGATCCGCTGGCGGCGCGCAACCGGTCAATTTGTTCGCGCATAAAGCCGGTCGGGTCATCCGGGAGGGACGGCATATCCGCACCCAGCGCATATTCAGCTGCATGCAAACCGGAATGCTTGCCGAAGACAACCAGATCCACCAGCGAATTGGTGCCCAGGCGGTTCGCCCCATGCACAGAGACACACGCCACCTCACCGGCGGCATACAGCCCCGGCAGAACGGTGTTCTGTTCATCAATCACCACCTGCCCGAACTTGTTGGTTGGGATACCCCCCATCGCGTAGTGCGCCGTAGGCTGCACCGGGATGGGCTGGCGGGTCGGGTCGACGCCCAGGTAGGTCAGGCAGAAATCCGCGATATCCGGGATTTTGCTCATGATCTCCTCCGCCGTCACCCGGTAGGGCGTGCCATCCGGCCGGGTTCGCCCGTCAATTTCAGCATACTTATTCACAATCTCGGGGGTCACATCCAGGTAGAAGAAGCGCTGCTTGTTGACATCATTCCCAGCGCGCGTCTCCAGGTACATGGATCGGCTGATCACATCGCGTGAAGCCAGGTCTTTGATCCGCGGGGCATATTTCTCCATGAAACGCTCACCCTTAGCGTTGAAGAGAATGCCGCCCTCGCCGCGTACCGCTTCAGTAATTAAAATTCCCAGTTTGAAAATTCCGGTCGGATGGAACTGGAAAAACTCCATATCTTCCAGGGGGATGCCGCGGCGGGCCACCACAGCACAGCCGTCGCCGGTGTAAGCGTACGCATTCGAGGTAATTTCCCAGATGCGCCCGTGCCCGCCGGTGGCGATGATCACCGCTTTGCTGTGAAAGACATGCAGCTCACCCGTTGCCAGCTCCACAGCCACCACCCCGGCGGCCTTGCCGTCCACAATCAACACATCCATCACCTGAAATTCATCATAAAACAGAATGTTGTTCTTGATGCATTGCTGGTAAAGCGTTTGCAAAATCATGTGCCCGGTGCGGTCCGCCGCATAGCACGACCGCCGCACTGGTTTGCCGGTGACATTATTGGTATGACCGCCGAAAGGCCGTTGAGCGATGCGCCCGTCCGGGTTGCGGGTGAAAGGCAGCCCCATGTGCTCCAGATCGTACACGGCATCCACGGCTTCGCGGCACATAAATTCAATCGCGTCCTGGTCGCCCAGGTAATCCGAGCCTTTCACCGTGTCGAATGTATGCCAGTCCGGGTTGTCCTCTTCGATATTGCCAAGCGCAGCACCAATGCCGCCCTGTGCAGCACCGGTATGCGAGCGAACCGGATAAAGCTTGCTGATCACGGCGGTCCGGGCGGTTTTGGACGCATTCATGGCAGCCATTAAACCTGCGCCGCCGCCACCCACCACCACAACATCAAATTCGTGAACGTTTGCCATGTTGACTCCTTTGTTCGCTCAACTGACGACCGGCTGAATGGCCAGAAGTGCAATGGCCCCCACCAGGGTAATCAGGAACCATACCACCAATAAAATGATGCTCACCAACCGGAAGGTTTCCGGTTTATGAATATAGTCGCGGAATACCTGACGCACGCCATTCATGCCATGTGCAAACGCAAATCCCAGCAGGGCAATATCATAAATTTTCCAGCCCATGTTGGCCATGCGGTTGATCGCGTAATCGGTGGTGATGTTGTGAACACCAACCACCACGTCCTGCAGGATGATGTGCCCCCAGGCCAAAGGGATTAATAAGAACGCAGAATAACGCATCCAGGTCCAGGCTACCTGGTCGAAATTCTTCTTCACCACGACTTTTTCAGGTTGGGTTGTTGTCGTCATATGCATTTCTCCTAACCACCGAAGAGACCGAAATTGTGGTAAAGAATGTTATAGGCCATGTAACCCGCAGATGGAATCCACATCACCAAAGCCACAATCAAAGCGATCATGGCCGACCGGCGCGTTTTATCAATGGTCCAGTCCTTAGGCGCAAACATATCCAGGTACGCGATGCGCAGCCCATTCACACCGTGGAAAAACAGACAAAATACCAGCGCAATCTCCCCCAACCCAAACAGGGTGGATCGATATACATTCAAAATTTCTTCATACAGGTGGGGAGCAAAATACACAAAGCTGGTATCGACAATGTGGATCGCCAGGAAAAGCACGACGCCCAGCCCGGTGATGCGGTGAAGCAAAAATGCCCAATGCCCCTCCCGGCCGCGGTAACCCACGTAACCGGTCAAGGTGGTCTTGATGGATGACATATATACCTCCGAGGATATGACGCTTGTGTTAATTGTAGCAATTTCATTCAAATACGCAACTTAAGAAATAGGCATCATTGGACAATAAATTCCGTCTGCCAAAGCCAGAAAGAAATCCCGCAAAATTTCACTCAACCTCTTGACGGATTTCAGGAGTTCAGGTATAAATAGCGCACTTCGATCAAATGAGTTTGCGGGCGTGGTTCAGTTGGTAGAATGTCTCCTTGCCAAGGAGAAGGTCGTGGGTTCGAGTCCCATCGCCCGCTCTAAGAAAAAATCGCCTCCCGGCGATTTTTTTGACTGTGCAGTCAAGGTTGACAATTCGGGGGGCATGCCGTAAAATACCCCTGCAAGCAAGATCCGGCGACGTGGCCAAGTGGCAAGGCAAGGGTCTGCAAAACCCTGATCATGGGTTCAAATCCCATCGTCGCCTCTTTACAACCTGGAGAGGAAACCATGCCGGATAACCAGGTACAGCTTTACTTCAATCCCCAGCTCATTGAACCGTACGGATCCATCCCCACCCGCCCGGCGCTGACACGCGCCTGGCGCATTCTCTTTTCGTTGACATTTACTGTTCTGGCGTTTGGAGCCGCTGTGGTGATCGGCTTTATACTGAGAATCACCGGTGCTTTTGGTTTGTTGCCTGCCATGGATCCGCTGACAGCCATGGCTGCTCATGCGTTGGACGTGCTTATAAGTATCCCGTTTGTCTTCATCCTGGGTCCCATCGCCGCATACTACGCGTGACGCCGACCGTTCTACACCTGGCTGTCTGAAAGGGGC
>JACRAG010000146.1 GCA_016213455.1 Anaerolineae bacterium
CCCAACACTACGCGCTGGCGCGGGGTCAGGGCTTCCCACACCGCCGCGCAGCGCCGGCGGTCATCGTCGTCCAGCCAGCCAAACCGAGCCGACAACATCTCCGAAGAATTTCGTTTCAGCAGCGGCGCCAGGCCCGGAAAATAGGCTGCCCAGGGCACGAACGGCACCTCAACTAACTGCACACCCCAATCGGTCGGCACATGCATCAGCCCACCCTCGGCGATCTTTACCTTCACCTCATCCGGCGTGTGCATGTGCCACACATGATCGGTCGGCTCCAGATACTGCATGGCAGCCGCCAATCCCACCAGCGCCATGATGCGCCGTCCCGCCGTCGCACCGAGATGAATGGTCTGATTTTTTTGTTTCAGATCAGCCAGCAGCTCGTTAAAGGTTCGCCGCACGGCTTCCACGTGAGCCGGCTCACTCACCTGCCCCAGGCTCCGGTCACCCACCCGCAGTGGGATGGCCTGCAGCCCAATCGGCTTCCCCTGGTAGCGGTTGCCCGCGAACTCTGCCTGCAGCCGTTGGTAGGCCTCCTGGCAGCGCAAATTCGCCGACAGCAGGATCACCAGCACCTGGTCAATGGGAAATCCACGCGCCAGCAGCATATCCACCTGCATGGTGATAATTTCGGGCTTGCCGCCCAGGGTTGTCACAAATGTCGTTTGGCTTGCCACCCTCCACCTCCATGAGCCACACACTTCCCAATTCCGTTCGGAAAGACGGTTGTTAATACACCCCAAAACCTGGTCCATATTTTACCAAAGCATTGCCGCGCAATCTCCCAAAGAAATCCCAATTTGTGGGGAGAGACTTCCCAAACCTTCGGGATGAACCGCCCGGGTCAAAACGCTAAGATTAGTTCAATAAACAATGCAGATAACGGGTGACGCCGGCAGGGGGAAGCACGGTTCCACCCGT
This sequence comes from Anaerolineae bacterium, assembly GCA_016213455.1. Taxonomy (GTDB): domain Bacteria; phylum Chloroflexota; class Anaerolineae; order Anaerolineales; family Anaerolineaceae; genus Anaerolinea. Next base: position 925 of record JACRAG010000146.1, read on the forward strand.
TACCGGGGGCAAGAGTTCAGGGGGAACTCTTGCCCAAATTCAGTCTCTTATTGGAAGACCAGGGCTTATCAGGAGGGATGCAATGGACTCAAACTTCTCGGAAAACGTCAACACCAAATTCACGGCGCTGGTGGCCATCATCGCCATTCTCTTAATCCTCTACGTCTTCTCGCACCTGATGGTCGGCTGAAGCGGACGTACAAACCACACCCAAAATCGGGGGTGCCGGGCAGCAAGGGGAACCCGGCACTTTTTCTTTTAATCGCATAGACGACTACGCGATCAACACTGCCGGAAGTAAGGGCAGCGGAAGCAGATCCCGGTTTTACTGCCGGAATGCGCCCTGCGAATGGCTTCGATCTGGCGGGAAGCCGCCTTCAGCCGGTTTTCGGCGACCTGCCAATCCGTGTACTGCAGGTTCACCGGGTGGCGTTGAAAGGCCGGCTTGCGGATGCGTTTCAGGTTGTTCACCCAGCGATACGACTCGTAATAGAACTGGGGGTCCACAGCCCCATAAGCGCGCCGGATGTACTCGCGGTAGATCGCCATCTGCAACTCGTCCTGGGGATAAAAATCGTGCCCCGTCTTGTGGTCAATCACGATGAACTGCCCATCCTTCTCCAGGATCAGGTCAATCACCCCGACGATGGGCGGCATGGCATCCGACACTGCAAAGGCAAAAGGCTGCTCAATCCCCACCACGCGGCAGCCATGCCAGAGATTTTCCAAATGCAGCGCCACCGCATTTTCCAGGTGCACACGCTGCTCGCCGTCAAACGCCTGTCCGATGCGTTGGAAATAGGCATCCCGGTCCACCGACTGGGCCGCATTCAAACGGATATAGGTCTCGGCGATGATGTTGTGGATCAATTTGCCTTTGGCAAAATATGCCGGCACAGGCGTCAGCTCCACCTGCCGCACATACTGCAGGTAATAGCGCCGCGGGCAAAACTCGACCGCCGTCACCTGGCTGTAACTCAGGTGCGCGATCTGTTCCTGGCGCAGCGTCTCGGCAAACCGGTCGCCGTCGCCTGCCAGGCGCGCAATCACCTGCTGGACGCGTTCGAGTTCACCGGAATAGGCAGCGTGTGGGTCAAACATAGGGCCTCATTGTAGCACAGGCAGGCACGCACATCATCCGTTCATTAGAATGATGGCTGCCCCGACAGTTGTCCATAATGAAGACTCATCAGGTTGCTTTCAGCATCATAAGATAAACGGGTGCTCAGGCGGCTGCCTCAGCCAGCAGCTCATCCAGGCAAGCCAGCAAACCGTCCACCTCAGCGCGCGGCATGGTTAAGGCAGGGTCAAAACGCAGCAGGTTGCCCGCCGGGTAATAGCCGGTGAGATAGCCGCGCTGCAGCAGCGCGGTATAAGCCCACTGCGCCGAAACCCGTTCATGCGGATGGAATGCTAGCCCAAGCAGCATCCCCCGCCCGCGCGCCGCTTTGATCACGGCGTGTTTTTCCGCCAGGCGGCGCAATCCCTCCAGGAAGTAAGCCCCGGTCGCGGTGCCCTGCTCCACCCAGCCTTCTTCGCGCATCACCGCGATCACCTCAACCGCCACCGCGCAGCCCAACGGGTCATTCTGATGCGACTGGGCGTAGCGGAACCCGCTCCGTTCAATGGTTTCAGCCACCGTCTGGCGCAGCGCCACCGCGCTGACCGGGTAACCGTTGCCCAATCCTTTTCCCAGGCAGACGATGTCCGGCTGCACGTCGTAATGCTGGAAGCCGAACCATTTGCCGGTGCGCCCCATCCCGGTGGTGATTTCGTTCACCACCAGCAGCCCGCCGGCAGCCTGCACCCGCCGCGCCAGCGCTTCGACCAGCGCTTTGGGCGGAAACTGCACGAACCCGGACCCACTCCCGCCCGGCTCGAAAACAAACCCTCCCAGCGTCTCAAACGGGATGCTGTCCAGGCAGGCCCACCCGTCATCGTCTGTGCAATCCGCCCAATCCAGCAGAACCCATTCATCCGGGCGTTTGGCGCCGGTTGAACCCAGGGCAGACAGGTAGGATGATTGGAAAGTCAGCAGCCGGTTGCGCCCGCTGAAGCGCCGCGCCATCTGCGCGCCGAACTCCACCGCCTCGGAGCCTGAGCTGAGGAATACGCATTTGCCGTCCGTGACGCCGGTGACATCCAGCACCGCCCGCGCCGCCTCTTCCACCCGCGCGTTGGGGTAGCGCGTCCCCAGGTGAACCACCTGATCCATCTGCGCCTGCATGGCCCGCTGCACGCGCGGATGACGGTGCCCCAATGCTGTGCACCAGATACCAGACTCGAAATCCACATACCGGCGACCGGCCGCATCGACTTGATAACAATCTTCCGCGTGCACAAAATCGGTTTTGATGATGTCATGACAGGCAAAAATGTGATCCATACATTCCTTCCAAACAGGCAATTCCCACCCCAATCCGGGTTCAGGGATGAATTCTATCAAACAACGTCAGCCGCCGGCGGACCAAATCCACACAACCGGTGATTGTCACACGCCAAAACGACCGGCGAAACCCTGCTACTTTTTTCAGGCCTACGCGTTAAATGGATTGTGAGCGCGCCGAAAAGACCAGGACGCCGCCACACAAAGAAGCACCATCATTCTACTCGAGGGACATCCTATGAAATTCACCGGTTTATACTGCATCATCGTCGGCCTCCTGATGCTCGCGCAGTGGATCTTCTTCATTGCTGCCGGACAGGTGCCGGAACTGCAAACCGAACCCATCCGCATTGGTTTTCATCTCGCCGCTGAGGCCGCCACAGCCCTCGCGCTGATCTTCTCCGGCGCAGCCTTGCTGCGTAAACGCGCCTGGGGCCGCAGCGCCGCCATGATCTCGTTGGGCATGCTGCTCTACACCGTCATCGTCAGCCCGGGCTATTTCGCGCAACAGGGTGTGTGGGCGCTGGTGGGCATGTTCGCCCTCCTGCTGGCTCTCGATCTGGTCTGCCTGCGGTTGTTGATCACGGACACCCAGGAGCGCTGATCTACCGGCTCCACTGCAAAAGAAGACCTGTCAACCGGCCCGGCGACCATCGCCGGGCTGTTTAAATGAGAAGAGCCGCCCCCTGGGCAGGCCCTCTCCTGATTAACTATGGATATGATTTCTTGACCCTGACAGAACCGCAGGCAGAAGGTGTGTTGGTCGATTACGGTGCCGTCGTATCGGTCGCCGTTTCTCCCGGCTCGGGAGTGGCTGTCCCTAGAACCTCCACTGTATCCGTGGGTAAAGGTTCCGGATCCACCGTTTCGGTTGGTGGCAGGGCAGGTGTTGGTTCCGTGGTGGCTTCCTGGGTCACGCCTGGCGTGTTTGTCACCGTCGGCGTGATCGCAATTTCACAAAGGCCAGGCTGCATGCCGCCTTCATTATAGGTTTCCAAATCCCGCGTCATGGCTTCCGCCTGACGGAACAATTCTTCGTCAAACAGGCCCCCCAGTGGATGAAGGGTCAGCCAGTCATCCGCCAATCGCATCACAATGTTCACCGCAGCCGGGTCCGAACCATGAGCAACATTCAATTTGACCACAATCAGCGCTTTCACCAGGCGAATCACCGGGTCAAAGTTCGGTTTTTCCAATAGCGCCATTGCCTCAGCCCGGGTGATTTCGACGCCGCCCAATCTCAAGCGATCTACCGGCCATTGATCAGGATGTTCGCGCCAATACGCCAATGGCAGCGTGCAATTATTTGCAGGATCCATCGTGGCGGTAGGGCTGGGTGTAAACGTAGGGCTGGGCGTCACCGTTGCACTGGGCGAAGGGTCAGGGCTGACATCCGGCTCGGCAGTATCTGTGGGAGTGGGCGTCGCTGTGACGGTAGGGCTGGCTGTCGGTGTGGGTGTCTGTGTGGGTTCATCCGTTAACGTCGCTTCCTCCGTTGGGGGGATGGTGGACGTTGGCGACGGCGTTTCCTGTACCGTCGGACTGGCAGACGGAGTCGGGGTTGGCTGCTTTACGGGACAGCACCCCGGACCGACCTGCCCCTCATTGTACGCAGCCAGGGCTTTAGCCACCAGCGCGGTGTGATCATCTTCAAGATACATTCGCGCTTCAGGCACCCCTGACAAGGTTAATATCGCCTCCGCCTCATCGATCAACGGGTCAAGTAAACGGGGATCCGCGCCCTGTGCCCGGTTGAGATATGCGCTGATCAACTCGGCTATCAGGATCTGTTGTACGCTGCTCTCGGGATCGATTTTCAACAGCTGCAGGGCTTCCTCTTTCGTCTTGGGCAGCCCCGCCAGGGTCAACTCGCTCAACGGCCAGGTGTCCGGATGATCAAGCCAATAGGCGCGGGGATGCGTGCAGTTGGATTCCGAGCCTTCCGGCAGGAAAACGAGCCAGCCGGAGAGGCTGGCATCCATGCTCAACACCTCATTCCAATCCGCTGCAGACAACGGAATGAAAACACCGGTAGCCCAGGCGGCAATCAACACCAGGCCTGCCAGTAGAGACGTGAGCCGGCTCAATCGAATGGTTTTCATCCGGATGACCCCGCGAGCAACCGGCGAATGAAGATGCTCACCCAGCCCAGCTTGGGGATGACCATGACCACTTTTCCCTGCAGCGCCTGCTCGACCACCGGCGGATCGTCGGCGTCGTTGGCGTCTCCGCGGGTGATGAACACGCTCATCCCGCCGGACCGCTGAACCTCAACCACACGGTGCACAATGGAACGGCTGCCATCCCGGTAGCGGATGACATCGCCAATCTGGATATCTGCCGGGGCGGTTTTTTGCGTCACCACGATGTCACCCACCCAGAATTTGGGCGACATGGAATTGGAAGCGATCAGCGTGGGCTGTACGCCGAATAATCCGGTGTTAAAACCCACCAACAGCAGTCCAATGACCGCCACAAACGCCCAGGCCAGGTTAAACCCTTCTGCCTTAACCTCTGCGCCTGCCTGCGCGTTAGACTGCGCGGACCGCGCTTGCAGATGGTTGTGCACCATCAGCATCCCGATGGCAGGCGTGAGCGTACCCAGCAGGGCGGTGATGAACCAGTCCAGGTTGGGCAGGATGGGGAAGAACCATTTCACCCCCATGAGAACGCCCCGATACAGGATCGAAACCAGGGGACCGCCGCCAAAGGCCAGCAGCGAGGCCAGTAGATTCTCGGCCAGGCTGGGCAGCAGCAGCGTTCCGCTGATTTCAATCGCGGAGCGCGGACTGTCAAATTTTAAAAATGTTCCCAGGGGAATAGAGAGCAGGGTGAATAATAGCGTGATCACCGCCAGGCTGATGCCCGGCGCATATTTGCCGAGTACCGCCATCAGGTAAGCCCGGCTCAACTCCATTCCA
>JACRAG010000015.1 GCA_016213455.1 Anaerolineae bacterium
TCACGTCGAGTTGCAGTGTGGTCTCCGTAGGAATGTAAGGCAGGTTGGCGCACACCAGATCAAAGCGTCCCTGCACATTATTGGTCAAATTTTCGTGTAGGTAAAGAATGCGCTGTTCCACGTTGTGCTGGAGGGCGTTACACCGGGCAATTTCCAGCGCTGCGGGGGATATATCCAGCGCCGTTACGTGGATGGCGGAATTGCACACGGCAAGGCTGACGGCAATGGCGCCCGAACCCGTGCCAACATCCAGCGCCTGCACGGGAGACGGATGGCTTTTCATTGCCTGCAACGCGGTTTCGACCAGCAGTTCCGTTTCAGGGCGCGGGATCAAAACGGCAGGCGATACCCGGAAAGACAGCCCGTAGAATTCCTGCGTCCCAGTGATATAGGGCAGCGGGATGCCCTGGATGAGCCTATCCAGGGCGTTGTCGGCAACCTGTTTTTGATCAAGGGTTAGGATCGATTCCGGGTGTGCCAGAAGCGTGCTGCGTGGTTTGCCTGTTACCCAAGCCAGTATTGCCTGGGTTTCGATGGCGGCAGAAGGGTGGTTGGCTGCCAGTCGTTTGCGCGCGGCAGCCAACCAATCGCCGACGTTAATCTTCGTCTGATTCACCGACGGAGAGTCGTTCTGTTTCATTGCGTAAAGACAGTTCGTCGATGAAAGTGTCGATCTCGCCGTCCAGCACTGCTGCAATGTTAAAGGAAGAAACGCCAATGCGGTGGTCGGTGACGCGGGATTGCGGGAAGTTATAGGTGCGGATTTTCTCCGAACGTTCACCGGAGCCGACCTGAGAACGGCGGGTTTCTTCCAGCTCGTGCTGGCGGCGCTCGGCCTCAATTTCGTATAGCTTTGCGCGCAGGATACTTAAGGCGCGCAGCCGGTTTTGAAGCTGGGAGCGTTCGTCCTGGCAGGCGACCACGATGCCAGTGGGGAGATGCGTGATGCGCACCGCGGTGGAGTTCTTTTGGACGTTCTGACCGCCGGCGCCGGCGGAACGGTACACGTCCACTTTGATATCATTTTCGGGAATCTGGATCTCGACATCATCGACTTCCGCAAGCACAGCGACGGTTGCGGTGGATGTGTGAATACGGCCAGAGGACTCGGTCACGGGGATGCGCTGCACACGGTGCACGCCTGATTCATACTTGAGTCGGGAATAAGCACCTTTGCCTTTGACGGCGAAAATAATCTCCTTGTATCCGCCGATGCCGGTTTCATTTTGTGATAGGATTTCCACCTGCCAGCGGCGTTTTTCGGCATAGCGGGAGTAAATGCGGAAGAGGTCGCCGGCAAAGAGGGCGGCTTCGTCGCCACCGGTGCCACCCCGGACTTCCACAATCACGTTGCGGTCATCACGCGGATCTTTGGGGACTAGCAGGGTTTTCAAAACCTTTTCCAGTTGTTCCACTCTCGGCATGAGGGCTTCAAGATCAGCCTGTGCCAGGTCGCGCATTTCCTGGTCTTCTTCATTCAGCAGCGCCTGGGCTTCTTCGATCTGTTTTAATACAGAGCGATATTCCTGTGACCTGTTGACAATCTCTTCCAGGTCGGAGCGCTCTTTTGCCAATTCGGCAACCTTCTGGTAATCATCGACGTTTTCTTCGATGGATTTTCCCAATTCTTGATAATGTGCTTCGATAGTCGCGAGTTTTTCCAGCATACGAGGTCTTTCGTTTCGTTATTTGTTTTAAGGTTTATCCAGCAATCGATTATACCAGCATCAAGCGAGCCATTCCATGATGGACTGCGCTGCCAACGGCACCAGGCGCCGGGTAGGTTCCGACAGGTCCTGTAGAAACCCGAAGGCATAACCACGGACCGAGACCAGCACTGCACGCGGTGCGCTCCCGTGCAGCGCTTTGGCGATTGCCATGCATGACTGGGGTGTGAGGTGATGGGTTAGCGGTGAATTTTGGAACTCCACATTCAGGGGCTCAAAATGAACTTCTTCCGGCTGAGCCCCGGTATGCGCATCGATGAACACCACTTTGTCGAAGCGGTTGAAGTCATCGGCTACCTCAGGGGTGAGTTGCAGCATGTAGCGCAGCTCGACGCTGGGGAGGGTGAGTTCATTCTGCTCATGCGGCGTGTCAGGAAAAGCGCCGCCCAGGCGCACCGCCAGGTCACGAAGTACATGCCAGGCGACGCCGTCATCCTGGCGATCGGTGTTTCCATATGCAAGGATCAATGCTGTCATGCGCTGATTATACCTTTGGATAAAAATCGAAATGCGGGTGGCATGACGCCACCCGCATTACTCGATTAATCAGATAACTACAAACCGCGGCTGACGGTCTGGGTGATGTTGCCTTCCGGATCGTACACATCCACAACCATCGGCATTTGTCCAACGGCATGGGTGGAGCAGGAGAGGCAGGGGTCGTAGGCACGGATGGCGGCTTCAACGCGGTTGAGCATGCCTTCGGTTACCTTGGGACCCTGGATATAGGTTTTGGCGACGGAGTCAACGGCTTCGCTCATGGCCCAGTTGTTGTGACCGGTGGAGACGATCAGGTTGACTTTTTCCAGTTTGCCGGTGCCGTCGGTCTTGTAGTGGTGCAGCAACGTGCCGCGCGGGGCTTCAATCACACCCACGCCTTCACCCTGGATGTCCATGCGGGTGTTGAGGATGTCGGTGCTCATGATATCCGGGTCTTCCAGCAGTTCGCGCACACGTTCGGCGGCGAAGAGGCACTCGATCATACGGGCATAATGGTAGTACAGGGTGTTTTCCACCGGGCGACCGTTATTCAGGCTCTTGAAGCGTTTGAACTCAACACTCGCCAGCGGGGTGCCAACTTTGTCGGCGATGTTCAGACGTCCCAGCGGACCTACGCGGTACACACCCTTGGGCCATCCCAAATTCTTGTAATACGGGAACTTGAGGTAGGACCAGTCTTCGGTGTGTTCGGCGATGATATCCAGATAATTCTGGGCCGAGAAGCGTTCCATTTGGGCGCCGGAGTTGACGATCAGTCTGATGTCGCCGTCGTACAGCTCGAGGCCGTTGTCAGGGGAGATCAGGCCGAAGTAGCCGGTCTGGAAAACAGCAAACTTGTTGATATCTTCCATGTTGGCTTCCGCCCAACCGCGCATGACATCGATGCCGGTCTGGATGGTCGCGATGGAAGCGTCGATATCCTTGAGCATCGCGTCACGATCAGCTGCATTGAGGGCCTTGTTGACGCCGCCCGGAACGGCAAAATTGGGGTGAATGCGTTTTCCGCCCAGGATCGAGATGATCGTCTGGCCCCATTTGCGCAGACCAACCGCACTGACCGCCAGTTCGGGGTTCACTGATGCCAGGCCGAGCACATTGCGCACAGCAGGATCAGCGTCAAAGCCGAGCAGCAGATCCGGGCCTGCCAGCTCGAAGAAGTGCATGCCATGGCTCTGGACGATCTGCCCCATGTGCATCAGCTCGCGCAGCAATGAGGCGGGGCGTGGAGGCGGGCAGCCCATCACAATGTCACCAGCTTTGGCAGCAGCGAGGTGGTGGCTGACCGGGCAAATGCCGCAAATGCGCGGGGTGATGTAGGGCATTTCGAAGACCATACGGCCTTCGCAGAATTTTTCGAAACCACGGAATTCGTTCACGTGGAAATACGCGTGCTTAACCTTGCCATCGTCACCCATGTGAATGGTGACCTTGGCGTGGCCTTCGATCCGGGTTACGGGTTCAATCGTTATTTTTTCAGCGACCATTGTCATCGTCCTACCTCCTAATGCCAGTGCAGCAGATCGCCCGTCAGTTCGGGTTTACGTCCTTGGGCCAGTTCGCTCAAGACATAGAAAATCACATCCGGATCGGGCGGGCAACCGGGGACAAATACATCCACCGGCACCACTTCGTGAATGGCGCGCACTTTGGTCATGGTAGCCAGTTCAGGATCGCTGGGGATTTTGCATTCGCTGTCGTTGCTCTCGGCTTCGACATAGGCGCGGCGCAGCGATTCTTCCAGGGGAAGAAAATTGCGCATGGCAGGAACACCGCCGAAAACGGCGCAGTCGCCCAGGGAAACGAGAATCTTGCAGCGTTTGCGCATGCGATGAGCAACTTCTTCATTGGCGGTGTTGTTGATGCCGCCTTCGAGTACACCCACATCGACACCGCCTTCATCCGGTTCTTTCAAGTCCGTGATGGGGGTGGCGCGGATGTCTGCCAGTTCAGCAACCTGCAGGATACGCTCGTCCATGTCCAGTAAGGACATGTGGCATCCAGCGCAACCGCACATCCAGTCAGAAGAAATTTTCGGTTTCGACATACCGTAACTCCTCGTAGATACCGTCTAATGTCCCGGCTTAGGCCAGCGTGAGCTGAACCGGGGATGTCTTGGCGGTGATTTCAGCCTGCCAATCGGCATCTGCCGAGAGACCGACTTTTGCAGCCAATGCTTTCAGTGCTTCGAGGCTGGAGATGACTTCTCCGGCCGGTTTGAGTGCAGCAACGCTTTCCTGCAGACGACCTTCCAAGTTGAGGTAATGGCCTGAGGTTTCAGCCCACATTTCGACCGGGAGAACCACATCTGCGACCGCGGTCAGGCGGGAGACGTGAGAAGCCTGAACAACGAGGAAGGGCGCTTTTTCCACGGATTGGACAAATTGCTGTGAGGGAGTGTCATCGCCCAAGGCGACAAAGACTGCCTGGTGACCATTGAGTTTGAAGGTTTTGCCCAGACCGAGCTGCGCTGCAGCCAGGCTGTTGGCGCCTGTGAGGGATCCGACCAGGCTGCCATTGACCGATTTTGCCAGCTCGACGGCGGTTTTCAATGCAGCGCTGTTAAGGCGTTTGCCATAGACGAACACCGGGTGGGTGGCTTTGCTGATCAGGGCGGCGGCATGTTTCACTTCTTCGTCCGCAGCCGAGCCGTCTTTCAAGGCCTTTTGCACTGCCTCGAGGGTGGCTTTTTCGGCGCCGGCAGCCATTTTGATCATGACATGCGAGAAGGGGGCCAGGCCGTTTTCCTCGGAGTCGATCACTACCAAGGCGGTCTTGGATTGCAGGATGCGTTTAACCATGAAGCCGACCACCTGCTCTTCAGCAGTCAGGTCAACACCCATCACCACAACGCAGTCAGCGGAAGCGAGGCTTTCCAGGCTGCCGGAGAAGGCGCCCAATTCAGCGGCGACATCGGCAGCGACTGCAACACCTTCACCGTCGCCAAGCGTGGTAACCATATCGGAATGGAAACCGTCTTTAAACAGTTTCTTGAAGGCAGCCAATGATTCGACCGTCAGACGGTCGGAAGTGACTGCGGCGACGCCAGAACCATTTTTACCAACCAACGGGGTCAAACCGGCTGCTGCCACCTGCAAAGCTTCGTCCCAGCTTGCGGCGACCTGCTTGCCATCTTTCTTGACCAGCGGCGTAGCGATGCGGGCGCGTTCTTCATCAAGGGGCAGGAAGCGTCCCTGTTTGCAGACGATGCCTTCGTTGACCGGGGCATCCCAGCGACCGAGGATCCGCACCAGGCGGTTGTCGCGGGTGAGGACTTCGATGCCGCAGCCGACTGAGCAGCCCACGCAAATGGACGCGGTACGGGTGACCTTTTTGTCCAGGCCCTGGTAGGCGCTGCGGCGGTCGATGATGGCACCGGTGGGGCACACCTGCGAGCAGGTGCCGCAGGAAATGCAGGAGCTTTCGCCGAAGGGCACGCCGACGTCGCAGACCAGCATGGAGCTGGCACCGCGTTCTTCGACGCCCAGGGTGGAGTTGCCCACCAGTTCACTGCAGGCACGGACACAGCGGCGGCACAGGATGCAGCGGTTGTGATCCAGAACAAGGTAGGGGTGAGAAGCATCCACCGGGTAAGGCTTCCAGTTGGGCTGATATTCCCAGTGAGTCATACCCAGGTCCAACGCAGCATTCTGCAGTTCGCAGTCACCGCCAGAAACCTGGCAATAAGGGCAGAAGTGATTGCGATCACTGAAGATCAGAGTCAAGACGAATTTCCGCGCAGCGAGCACCTTTTCGGTGTTGGTGTGAACCACCATATTGTTGCTCACCGGCAAGGAACAAGCCGGTTGCAAGGTGCGCATGCCTTCAACGTCCACTACGCAAAGGCGGCAGCCGCCGAACGGGACCAGGTGCGGGTGATCACAAAGTACCGGAATATTGACTCCGGCTTGTTCTGCCGCCCGCAACACGGTTGTACCTTCAGCAATCTGAATGGATTTCCCATCGATCGTTACGTTGACCATGCGATTGAATTCTCCTGGGACTAAGAATGGCTGAAAACCAGACGGGTTGGATAAAAGAGGTAATCTTTTTCTGGCTTAAATCTTATTCATTCTAAGACGCGGCATATTGTCTCGCAAGTGACATTCATCATGGATGAGTAAGTAGGGTAGAATGTAATGAAATCAAGGATCAACGCTATGATGGTATAATTCTGTCAGGTAAGAACCTTGTGAAAACGATAACAAAATTGGGAGTACATTTCCTTGGCGTTTGATCCTCTTCGATGGCTCTTGGGTTTATTCTCGCTGGACATCGGTATTGACCTGGGTACAGCGAATACGCTGGTAAACGTCCGCGGGAAGGGGATCGTGATTAACGAACCATCCTGGGTTACCATCGATAAGCGCACGCGCCGGCCGATAGCCATTGGCGCGCAAGCCAAAGAGATGGTGGGCCGGACTCCAACCAATGTGCTGGCGGTTCGCCCGTTGCGTGACGGGGTGATCTCTGAATTTGAAATTACCCACGCCATGCTGGAATACTTCATTTCCAAAGCTCATCAGCAGAGTATTGTGCCCATGCCGCGCCCGCGCGTGGTGATTGGCATTCCATCCGGCGCAACGGAAGTTGAAAAGCGCGCCGTTTACGATGCTGCCAGCGCAGCCGGTGCGCGTGAAGTGCACTTGATTGAAGAACCTCGCGCGGCGGCGCTTGGCGCCGGTTTGCCGGTATCAGATGTGGTTGGCAGCATGGTGGTGGATATTGGCGGCGGAACAACCGAGGTGGCGGTCATTTCCATTGGCGAAATTGTCGTCTCGCGTTCCTTGCGTGTGGCTGGCGATGAGCTGGACCAAGACATCATCACTTATATTCGCAACAAATACAACCTTTTCATTGGTGAGCGCATGGCTGAGCAGGTGAAGATGCAGATCGGATCCGCTTACCGCCTTCCCGAAGAAAAAACTATGCTGGTACGCGGGCGTAATCTGGTGACCGGCCTGCCGGAATCGATTGAAATTTCCTCCGTGGAAATCCGCGAGGCCATCTCCAGTTCGGTGCAGGTGATTGTTGACACGATAAAAGATGCCCTGGACGAAGCGCCGCCCGAAATCGTGGCGGACTTGATCGAAACCGGCATTTGCCTGGCAGGCGGTGGCGCGCAGTTGAAGGGGCTGGATGCGCGCCTCGCGGAAGAACTGCGCCTGCGGGTATGGGTTGCAGAAGATCCGATGACCTGCGTGGCGCGTGGCGCGGGTATGATCTTGGAAGACCTTGAACATCTATCGAAATTCCTTATTCCTGTCGAACGCAACGGTTCGCGGGGATGAAACCTGGTTGGAATCAGCCAACCAAGGCGTGAGTCTATTTAAATTCGAATGATAGCTACTTTACAGCGGTATTGGCGCACAGGCGTCCTGGTGTTATTCGCAGGCGGAGTGCTCTTTCTGGCGCTGGGCGGGTATCTGGCTCCGGTGGTACAACTTGCTTCCACCCCGGTCATCGCAGCACAACGCTGGCTGGCCACACGTTATCTTGCCGTTTACCAGGCGATAAATTCCCCACAGGATATGGCTGCTCTACGCCAGCGTTCGGCGCTTCTTGAGGATGAGAATGCCCGCTTGCGCAGCCAGGTGATCGAATTGTCCGAGCAGCTTAAAGACTCGCAGTTCAAAGATGAATTGCTTGGTTTTGCCCGCAACCGGCCTGAAGACACGTATGTGGGCGCTACGGTGATTGGCCGCGACCCCAGCCCTTTCCTCCATTATGTGATCATTGATAAAGGCTCCGATGACGGTTTACAACACGGCATGCCGGTGGTTACCGCGCAAGGGCTGGTGGGCCGCATCGATGCCGTCATCGCCAATGCAGCCCGGGTGCAGCTCATCACCGATCCAGGCTCAGCAGTCAATGTTCAATTGGCCGCCTCGCGCACCGAAGCCATGCTGACCGGTTCGTTGACTGGGGATGTGACCGTCGATATGGTCCCGCAAGACGCATCGCTCAAACCAGGCGACATCATCCTCACCTCTGCGTTGGGGGGCACCTTTCCGGCTAACATCCTGGTTGGGCAGGTCGTGTCCGTTCGGAAACTGGAGACAGAATTATTCCAATCCGCTGCCATTCAACCGGCTGTAGATTTCACCAGCCTGCGAGTGGTTTTGGTGGTGGTCGATTTCGCACCGGTTGATATCAGTCCACTCATTCCACCGAGTAACCCTTAAGCCATGTTTTCTGCATTGCTGGGCATTCCCATGATGTTGTTGGTGGTGATGCTGCAAACGGTTGTGGTGCGCTCACTACCGCTCTTGCAGGGTTCAGCCGACCTTGTGATGGTAGTGATCATTGCCTGGTCGCTGCAGGAACGCGTGGAAGTTAATTACACCTGGGCGATTATCGGCGGACTGCTGGTGGGCCTGGTTTCGAGTGTGCCCTGGTATGTTCCGGTGACCGCATACCTGCTGGTCAATGGGATCGCGAATTTTCTGCGGCGGCAAGCCTGGCAAACGCCTATCCTTGCCATGATTCTGACCACGCTGGTTGGTTCGATCATCAGCCTTGGATTACAGTGGGCTGTTTTGCAGGTTCAAGGAATTCCATTGCCCTGGTTGGAGAGTTTCAACCTGGTGCTCCTGCCCACGACTTTTCTTAATCTTCTTCTTTCTTTACCGGTTTATGCTTTGATAACCGATATGGCGGGGTCGGTATATCCCGAAGAGGTAGTGGTATGAACGGTTTGGAACGGCAATCTACAACCATCGAGCGGTGGCGCCTGGTCGTAATCTATGCACTGCTGCTGTTGGTTTTCGGGTATTATGCCTTCAAGCTTTTTGATTTTCAGGTCGTTAATGGCGCCACTTACCTGGCTCAAGCGGATGAAAATCGCACCACATTAATCAGTGAACCTACACAACGCGGGATTATTTACGACCGTAATGGGTTTGTTCTGGCGCGCAATGTTGCTTCTTATAATGTGGTCATCACGCCGGCGGATTTGCCGGCAGACCCGACCGCGGGTGGAGATCCCGAGGCGATTAACACGGAGCTGGATCCGGCTGTTCAGGCGGTTTACCGCAAACTTTCGGAATTGACCGGTGTGCCGGTGAGCAATGGCGAGATTAACGATGAAACGGTCCGGCTGTTCTTCCCTTGCCGGACTGATTTAGGCATTGCCCAGATCGTTTATATCGCTGACACGAATGCGCCTTATGATCCGATGCGCATCACCTGCAACATTGGACAAGAATTGGCCATGAAAATTCGCGCCCTCGCATCGGAGATGCCCGGAGTGGGTATCGAAGTGCAATCGGTGCGGGATTACCCCACAGGGTCGTTGACGGCTACTGTGGTCGGTTTTCTTGGACCCGTTCCGGCGGGGCAGGAAGATTATTTTGGCTCCAAAGGATTTGTTCCGGGGCGCGATAAAGTGGGGTATGCCGGGTTGGAAGCTACCATGCAGGATATCCTGGGGGGTGAAAATGGTCAGCGTCTGGTCGAAGTGGATGTGTCCGGGAAGGAACTGCGCAATCTGGAGGAGCCCAAGCCAGCCATTCAGGGCAACAACATTGTCTTGACCATCGATACCCGTTTGCAGGCGATCGCGACACAGGCCCTGGTGGGTGAAATTGATTTCTGGAATACATATTTCAATGAGAAGCGCTCATCCAATGGTGTTGCGATCGCGATGAATCCCAAAACAGGAGAAATCCTGGCTTTGGTTTCGATCCCAACCTTTGAGAATAATCGCATGGCGCGGTTAATTCCGGCTGATTATTACCAGCAATTGGTTACCGATCCATGGAAACCGCTCTTCAACCATGCCATTTCCGCAGAAGTCCCGCCTGGCTCGGTATTTAAAATGCCTACAGCAGTTGGCGCTTTGAATGAAGGCGTGGTGACCGCAGAGCAGGAGTTAAACGACCCTGGTGAGATTGTGGTGATGCAGCGAAATTTCCTCAATGCCCCCACGCAGCCGTTCACCTATGTCTGTTGGGAGAAAACCGGTCATGGAGATATGAACTGGTTGGAAGGCGTGGCCAACTCCTGTGATGTGTATTTCTACAAAATCGGGGGTGGGTATGCGCCTGATAACGTTAGAGGGTTGGGACAATGGCGCCTGGTGGAATATGCGAACGCGTTGGGATATGGTCAGCGCACCGGCATCGAACTGCCTGGAGAAGCGCGGGGATTAATTCCCGATCCTGACTGGAAACGCATCAATGCCGGTGAGTCCTGGCTGCCCGGCGATACCTATATCGCGTCGATGGGGCAGGGACTTATCCTTTCCACACCGCTGCAGGTACTGGTTTCTGCGGCGATACTGGGAAATGACGGCAAATATATGCAGCCGACATTAATTCGCGAGGTTCTCAATCCGGTAGGCGAGGTTGTGAAACCTTTTGAGCCGAAATTGAAGTGGGATGTGACCAAGGACCCCGTGATCAAGGTGTATGACGAGAACGAATTGTTCACAGGGGAGTACAAAACCATCCAACCCTGGGTGGTGGAAAAAGCCAAAGAATCGATGCGTCTGGTGGTCACAGATGGAACAGGTAAAAAGGTCTGGACCGATTCTCCCATCCAAAATTCGGCGGGAAAAACCGGCACCGCAGAATATTGTGATAATATCGCGCGCGAAAAGGGTCTATGTCAGCGCGGCAGCTGGCCCACCCATTCCTGGTACTTTGGGTATGCTCCCTATGACGACCCGGAAATTGCTGTGGTGGCTTTCGTGTATAATGGTGGCGAGGGCGCCAGTGTTGCGGCTCCCGTTGTTCGCGCAATTATCGAAGGTTATTTCAACCTCAAGGCCATTGACACGACCGATGTGCAGCCTTAATCCTCGCGCATGGTACAGGAGCTGGATGACAAAATGGTCACCGAAAAGAAACAGCTGATTAATATTAAAGGTGTGAAAGATGGGCTGCTGATCACCGTTGGCGAGGCAGACTGGCCTGAGCTGCAAGCGGCGCTTTTTACGGTGCTTGAGGAACGGGCATCCTTCCTTCAAGGCGCCCGGGTGGCCCTGGACGTGGGTAATCACATTCTGCGGGCTGTGGACGTGGGGTCCTTACGGGACCATTTTTCTGAGAAGAATATTGCCCTATGGGCGATTTTAAGTAATTCGCCCGTGACCGAGAAGAACGCCCAGGCGATGGGGCTTGCGACCCGCATCCACACGCCGCGGCCGGAGCGCACCATTCGGGCACTGGATACCAATTTGCCAGGTGAAACAGCCATTATGGTGCAGCGCACCATCCGGTCTGGATTCAAAATATCCCACAATGGGCATGTGGTCGTGATTGGCGACGTGAATCCGGGTGGTGAGATTTTTGCGGGTGGCAGTGTGGTCATCTGGGGCAAACTCAAGGGCATGGTGCATGCCGGTATGGAAGGCGATGAAAAAGCCGTGGTTTGCGCGATGGAGATGGAGCCGATGCAGCTTCGTATCGCCGGCTATACCCTGAATCTTCCACCCAAACGCGGAAAACCGGAACCTGAAATGGTATATATCCAGGATGGGCGAGTGATCACCGAAGCCTGGAAGTCTAAAGGGAAGTAAACGAGAGCAAAGGGGTAGCATTAGAGCATGGCAGGCACAGTACTCACCGTAACCTCTGGAAAGGGCGGCGTTGGTAAAACCACCACCACCGCCAACCTGGCTGTCGCGCTGGCTCGCGGCGGAAAGAAAGTAATTTGCATCGATGGCGACATCGGCTTACGCAACCTGGATGTGGTGCTGGGCCTGGAAAACCGCATCGTTTACGATCTGGTGGACATTGTTGAGGGTCGCTGCCGTTTACGGCAGGCGATGATCCGCGATAAACGTCTGCCGGAGCTTTATCTCATTCCGGCGGCTCAAACCCGGGATAAGAATGCCGTATCTCCGAGCGATATGGTGCGGCTGGCGGAAGAATTGCGGGCTGAATTCGATTGGATTTTGATCGACTCTCCGGCTGGCATTGAGCGCGGTTTTCGCAACGCGATTGCGCCCGCAGACACCGCAGTGGTGGTTACCAACCCCGAAGTGTCTGCCGTGCGTGACGCCGACCGGATCATTGGCTTGATTGAAGCCGAAGAAAAAGGACCTGCTCGCCTGATTATTAACCGGCTCAACCCAAACCTGGTCAAACGTGGCGACATGCTCTCGGCTGACGATGTGGTGGAACTGTTGGCGATCGAGTTGATTGGAATTGTGCCTGAAGATGAAAATGTGGTGGTCAGCACCAACAAAGGCCAACCGGTCGCCATGGATGGCAAGACTCGCGCCGGTGAAGCATACAACAACATTGCGCGCCGCTTATGCGGTGAAAAAGTTCCCTTCATGAACCTGGATGAGAAGGAGGGGATCTTCCATAAACTGTCGCGGATGATGCGCCCAGGAGGTGATTAACATGGCAGGTTGGCTGGATTGGTTAACTGGGCAAAAACCGAGCAGCGCCGGTCAGGCAAAAGACCGGTTGAAACTGGTTTTAATCAATGACCGCACGGATCTTTCTCCAGCACAATTGGAAGAGATGAAAAATGAGCTGCTGGCGGTGATCTCTCGATATGTTCCGATTGATCCTGCCGGGGTGAATATCAGCATGTCACAAGATGGACGGGAGCATCGATTACTGGCTGACATTCCTTTGAAAGCGTCTGCGCGTAAACGCTAGATTCACAAATTTACTGGTAACCGTATGATTCGGCGTGAAGCCTGGAAACATTTTGACTTTTTCTTATTCGGGGCAGTCATCATACTGTCCATATTTGGCGTGGCGATGATTCGTTCCGCGATTGCCGGGAATGTGGTTCTGGGGGAATTGGTAAACCGGCAAGTCATATTCGTCGGCATCAGCTTTGTGTTGATCATTATCATGACATTGATCGATTACCATTATTGGTCAGCTTTGGCGCGCCTGATGTATGTTTTTGCAATCGCTTCGCTGTTGATGATATATATTTTCGGCACGGCGATTTATGGATCGGCGCGCTGGTTGGATACCGGCTTGATCTTAATCCAGCCCTCCGAACTAGCCA
>JACRAG010000147.1 GCA_016213455.1 Anaerolineae bacterium
CTGGCAGGCCGTCAGAGAATTGGATTATCACCCCTCCTCCTCTGCCAGCAGCCTGCGTTCGCGCCGCAGCCGCACGCTGGGCTATTCCTGGGCGCCGGCCCCTCCCAACCACTCCAACCATATTCTGGACATGCTGCTTTCCAGCATGCTTTTTGCCGTGGAAAGCGTGGATTACCACCTGTTGTGCTTTCCGCAGCACCGCGAACCTGGCACGCAGCTCAAAGCCTTTCGCAACCTGTATGAAACCGGGCGGGTGGACGGTTTCATCCTCTCCTCGGTCGAATATAACGACCCGCGCGTGCTCTACCTGCTCGAAAAGAAAATCCCTTTCACCGCTTTCGGCCGCTCCAATCCGGACCTGACCTTCCCCTGTATCGACGTGGACGGCGGGGATGGCTTGCGCCAGGCGGTGCTGCATCTGGCAGAACGCGGGCACACGCGCATCGCCGCCCTGTGCTGGCCCGAAAGCTCGCGTGTCGGCAACAATCGCCTGGTCGGTTTCATCGCCGGACTGGAACAAGCCGGGCTGCCGCTGCTGCCTGAGCTGATCATGCGCGGTGAAGGCAGCCTGGATTTTGGCTACCAGGCCACCAATCGCCTGATGGCTTTAGTCGAAGATCAGCGCCCGACCGCCTTTGTCACCCTGAATGACCCGATGGGCGTCGGCTGCATGCGCGCCTTGCGCGATATCGGACTCATCCCCGGGCGGGATGCCGCGGTGACCGGCTTCGACGACACCCCCATCGCGCAGTTCACCTATCCGCCGCTCACCTCCGTGCGCCAGCCGACCTGGGAGGTCGGCCAACGCCTGGTCTCCCGCGTGCTGAGTGAATTGAATAACGGGCTGGACACCACCTCCCCGGCAGAACTACTTCAACCCCAACTGGTCGTGCGCGAATCCACCGCGCCTGAATTGATGAATTTCTAGTAAAGAGAGAAGATCCTATGACTTTCGATCCACTTTGGACCATCGTAGAAGAACGTTTTCAGCGCGATCACCAGAACCATGCCGAGACCATTTTTACCATCGGGAACGGCTACCTGGGCACACGCGGCGCCCTCGAAGAAGGGCTGCCCGGCGACCGCCGCACCACCTTCCTGCACGGCGTGTTTGACGATATCCCGGTTTCCTTCACCGAACTGGCCAACGCCCCCGACTGGCTGGAGCTTTACATCCTCCTCGATGGGGAACGCTTCAGCCTGGCTGCCGGAGAAGTTCTCGACTACACCCGCCAGCTCGATCTGCGCAGCGGCCTGCTGACCCGGAAACTGATCTGGAAAAGCCCGCAGGGGCGCACCACGCGCCTGGAATTCAACCGCTTCGCCTCGCTTGCCGATCCGCATGCGGTTGTGCTGCGCGCCAGCGTGACCCCGATGGACTATGCCGGGCTTGTCGAATTCCGCGCCGGGTTGAATGGCGAGACCGACAACGAAAATTTCAAGCACTGGCAGTGGCTCAACCAGACCACGGCATCCGACCGGCTTACATTAAACAGCCGGACGCGCGCCAGCCAGGTGGAACTGGCCCAGGCTGCCCGTCTGACCATCCTTGCACCCGCCGATGTGCAGCGGGAAAGCTGGGACGTGCACAACCACCCCACCCTGGTCGGGCGCACGCAGCTGCAGGCCGGACAAAGCGCCACCGCAGAAAAACTGGTCATCTTTTACACCTCACGCGACAACCGCGAACCGCTTACGGCTGCCAACACCCACCTGGATCAGCTGCCCGCTCCCGCCTGGGACGCCCTGTGGGAACCCAACCGCAGCGCCTGGGATAAAGAATGGCAGACCTGCGACGTGATCATCGAAGGCGACGACGAAGCGCAGATAGCGGTACGTTTCAGCCTCTTCCAGCTCCTGGTCGCCGCGCCGCGCAAAGATGAGCACGTCAGCATCGGCGCCAAAACCCTCTCCGGCTTTGGGTACCGCGGGCATGCCTTCTGGGATACCGAAGTGTTTATGCTGCCTTTTTTCACCTACACGCAGCCAGAGATTGCCCGCAACCTGCTTTCCTATCGCTTCCACAACCTGGAGGGCGCACGCAAAAAAGCCCGCGGCAACGGATTCAACGGGGCGCAGTTCCCCTGGGAGAGCGCGGCGACCGGTGAAGAAGTCACCCCTTCCTGGGTGCCGCATTTCGCCGACCGCTCCAAGATGGTGCGCATCTGGACCGGCGATATCGAAATCCACATCTCTGCGATGATCCCCTTCGCGCTGTGCCAGTATTGGGCCGCTACCGGCGATGATGCCTTTATGATCGACCGCGGCGCAGAAATCTTCATTGAGACGGCGCGTTTCTGGTCCAGCCGGGCCGAATGGAACAAGCAGGCCGGGCGGTACGAGTTCCGCGATGTGATCGGCCCCGACGAATATCACGAGCATGTGGACAACAACGCCTTCACCAACGCCTTTGCGCGCTGGACTCTGCAATCTGCCATCCGCTTGCTGGATTGGGTGGAAAAGAAGGACAGTGCTGCGTATGCCGCATTGAAATCGCGCCTGGATCTGAAACCGGCGGAATTACGCCAATGGTCACAGGTCGCGGAGCTGATCTATTTTCCTTACGACAAAGAAACCGGGTTGATTGAGCAGTTCGAAGGGTATTTCGCCCGCCGCGACATCGACCTTGCCGCCCTGGAACCCCGCACCGAATCGATGCAGGTCATCCTGGGTATCGAAGGCGCCAACCTGGCACAGATCCTCAAACAGCCGGACGTGGTCATGCTGGCTTACATGCTCCCGGCACTTTTTGACGAACGCAGCCTGCGCGCAAACTACGACTATTACACCGCACGCACCGACCACACCTACGGCTCCTCACTCGGCCCCTCCATCCAGGCCATCATGTCCTGCAAACTCGGCTTGCAGGAAGATGCCTACGAGCACTTCATGCGCGCAGCGCGGGCAGACTTGCGCGACGTGCGCGGCAATGCCGGCGACGGCATTCACGGCGCATCCGCCGGCGGCATCTGGCAGGCGCTGGCATTCGGCTTCGGCGGCTTGACCGTCACAACGGACGGCTGGACGGTGAAACCGCACCTGCCCAAACACTGGAAGCGCCTCGTCTTCCGCTTCACCTGGCGCGGCAAGTCGTATGTGATCGACCTGCCCGAAAAAGGCCCTTTCCGACTGGAGGAAGCATGATCCGCGCCTTTCTGTTTGACCTGGACGGTGTACTGACCGACACGAGCGAATATCAC
>JACRAG010000016.1 GCA_016213455.1 Anaerolineae bacterium
ACGGCGCACCCGGTCCATACCAGGCCGCAGACCACCGGCGTGATCAGGCCTTTCGAATCCCTAGGCAGCGTCGTCGAAGACCTTTTGACCTTCCCGACGGCAGAGGAGACCCTGATCAACATGCCGCCGGTAGACATCCGGGAAGAAGATCACATCCAGCATACCCTCCAGATCCTCCAGAGTCAGAAACATCATCGTTTCGCCTCTGGAGGTCTGGCTGCGGTGTGAAGCCAGGCGGATACCCGCCACTTTTACGCGTTGACCGATCCGCTGCGCTGCCGCCAGGGTGGAGAGTGCTCCCCGGGCTGTAATCTGGTTGGCGACCAGTTCCAGCGGATGAGCATCCACACCCAATCCCAGGCGCTCTTCCTGCGCTTTCACTCGCGCCTCGATCCCCCAATCCTCCTCATCTTTCTCGGTCAACTCAAACAGGCTCATCTGACCGGCAATCCACCCACCGCCCGCGATACGCCGCAGCATCGCCGGAATGTGCCCCAGCCCATCCAACGCCCCGACCTGGATCAAGTTGTCGGCTTCTTTTGGACGGGGATCCACCTTTTCAAGAAAATCATCCAGCGAATGAAATGGCCGCCGGGAAAGAATCTGGTTCTGTGTGCGTACTGTCAGGTCTTTCACCTGGTCGAGCCCCATATACAACATCGGCTCTCCGCCCGGATAAGTCACGCTAAACTGGCGTTTCGAGTGATTGACGTGCGGCGGCTTGACCTTCAACCCCAGACGACGTGCCTCGGTCAGGTAAACGCGTTGGCTATAATAGCCGCCCCAATTCGCCAAAACGGCTGCCATGAATTCCGCGGGGAAATGGGTCTTGCACCACGCCGAGCGCCACCCCACCATAGCATAAGAAGCCGCATGCGCCTTGGGAAAACCATAGCCAGCGAAGGCTGCCATCAACTCCCAAACACGCTCACCCACATCTGGAGTCATACCGCTGTTTTCCATCACCGCCCGGACAAATTTCTCCTTCAACACCTGCATTTGCTTGCCCGGGTCGAAATGAGACATGGCCCGGCGCAGCAGGTCGCCTTCTGCCAGGCTGAATCCGGCAAGCTGCTTGGCGATCTGCAGAACCTGCTCTTGATACAATATGACCCCATACGTACTGCGCAGAATGGGCGTCAGGGCCGGGTGAAGCTGGCTGACTTCCTCTTCGCCTCTGAAGCGCTTAACAAAAGCATCCTTTAGACCACCCTGCAGGGGTCCAGGCCGGTAGAGCGCGAGCGCAACCATGATATCCGCCGAAGTCCGGGCTTGAATCTCCTTCAGCGTCGCGCGCATCCCCGGGCTTTCAATTTGAAAACATCCAATCGTTTCGCCGTTGAGCACGCGCTGTGAGGTTGGTTCATCCTCCTCGGGTATCGCATCGAGCACACTCAAAGCGGTGGGATATTCTTTCATTCGCCAGGATTGAATGGCTCTGGAAACATCGCCCAGCACTGTCAAGCCGCGTATGCCCAACAGGTCAATCTTAATCAAACCCAGCGCTTCCACATCCTCCAGATCCAGTTGCGTGATGATGATGCCCCCTGTCCCGGAGTGCGTCACCGGCACACGTTCAGTCACCTCACCCGGTGTGACGACCAAACCGCCGGGATGTTGGGATAGGTGCCGCGGAAAACGCAGCACCGTTTCAGCATCACCCAGGATTTTCTTCAAATCAGGACGTTTCGCCCGCAAATCCTTAAACGGTGAACCCTCTTGCGCTTCTCCTTCTGCTGCATTGTCTTCACGGCGCGCCCAGAACGCATAAGGCAGTTGAGCGGTCAACTGGCGCACCGCATCCGGGGTCATGCCGTGCGCTTTTGCCACGTCGCCCAAAGCGGAACGTGGTCGGAAGCGGTTGATCGTCGCAACCATAGCCACACGTTCTTCGCCATAAGTCTCAAAGACGTGCCGGATCACTTTTTCCCGGCCCACCGAACAGATATCCGTATCAATATCGGGCGGTGTGGTTCGGGCAGGATTCAAGAAACGCTCGAAGTATAAATCCAGCGTAATCGGATCAGGTGTGGTGATCCCCAGGCAGTGGGCGACCAGCGATGAAGATGCAGACCCGCGGGATGCGGTTGGGATATTCTCTCGACGGGCAAACTGCAGCAGTTCATCGACAATCAGGAACACCGGCTCAAATCCCAGGTTAGAAATCACCCCCAACTCATGGTCCAATCTGGATTGAATCTCCGGAGTCATCCGCCGGTACAACAGCCGAGCGCCATCTTCCGCCCGTTTTCGTAAGTATTCTGCCGGGGTCAAGCCATCCGGGATGGGCACACGCGGATAGTGCGCGCTGCCCACCGGAAGCGATGAGTGGCAGCGTTGGACCACCTCATCGATATTGCCAATCGCCTCAGGGTAAGGTCGGAACAGGCTGGTCATTTCTCCTGGCGACAGAAAAACCGCATTTTCAGGCGCACTTTCACCTGCCGGCAGAGAGGACAACGTCGTTCCACAGCGGATCGCGCTCAACAGGCGCTGCTGTCCCGCCTGGGAACGCTGCAAAAAGAATACCGGCGGCGCTGCCACACAGGAGATGGACAGCTTCCGCCCCAATACCACCAGGTCATAGATGGGACCTGGCAGCGCCAGATATAACCGGTCGCCAAACAACCCTCGCAACGCACTGATCCGTCGCCCACTCATATCCCCCAGGTCGCTGCTCAAACAAAGCAAGTCATTTGCGAAAGGCTCCAGCTCCTCGAAGGAAGTGAATGCAGGCCTGCCTGAAAGCTGCAGGCGGCTGCTGATCTTGCACAGATTGGACCAACCGCGTTCACCCGCCGAGAGCAAAGACACCCTGCGCCGTTCCTGCCCCCACGCCAGGTCAACTTCCAGGCCGATCAAAGGCTGGATCCCCGCGGATTGACAGGCGCGATAGAACAGCACCACGCCGGTCAACAACCCGTGATCGGTAAGTGCAAGCGCAGTCATTCCGGTTCGGGCGGCTTCTCGCACCAGCTCGGCTGGTGACGGCACGCCTTCCAATAAGGAGAAGTAAGAATGAGTGGAGAGATGAGCAATCATACCCCTCCATTAAATCATAAAAAGAGTCGCTCGACTCTTTTTATGCAAACAATCAATCACCGGTTTGGGAAGTCGTCGCTTTTCGGCGCAGCTGCGGCGCCTTTTTCTTTCCATCCAGCAGATGCCGTACCGCCAATACCGGATGGCGCAACATCATGCGAGGACCTGCATACCGCATCATCACCCGCACTTGCTCCCGCCGTTCTTTTTGATAGCAGTGGATCGGGCAATTGGCACAGGTGGGCTTTTCTTCTTGATATGGGCAATGAGCCAATCGAAGCATGGCATAATCGAACAGACTTTGGCAATCCGCACAGAGTTCACCGTTCGGATATCCATGTTTGGCTTTACAAAAAAGAACCTGCATGGCATGGATGGTGATGCGTTCACGCTGCAATCGGGGCGATGATGATTGGCTCATGGTTGAAATCCTCTACACCATCTTACCCGCGCTGCGCCTATGGATCTTTGATGTTCATCAAGGATGCCGGCAGGCAGGAGTGCTGGATTGAGGAATCGGATCACCCTCTATTGCGGACATAAGGTATGGTCACCGGGCCTTCCGGCAGGAAACAAATCCTGGCACCCGGTCCGATCTCTTCTACCAACTGGCGCAATGTTGCCGTGATATCCCGAGCCGGTTTGAGCATCACCGATTGGATCTGCTCATCGTTGAGGAAACTACTGTGCACATAAACCTCTGCTTTGAGCATGATTTGCGCCAGCACTTGCGCCTGCCACTGGTCCTGGCGGGTCATACCGGCGGTTTGAATGCGCTCCAATAATTCCTGCGGAGTTTGGACCTCGCGAAGCATTTCACCAAACAAACCATGGTCAGGAATGCCATCCCAACACTCCGCCGCCATGATAATTTTTCCTTCCTGGCGAACGACCTGTGCGGCAGCGCTCATCCCCTTGACCGATTGGTAAAGATTGAGATCCAATGGGTAACCGGAGTTGGATGTGACCACAATATCAAAAGGCGCTTCCACACCCACCATCGCATGATCTCTGACTGCATTACAGCCCGCGATATGCGCCGCGTCCAGGTCGCCGGCAAACACACCTGTGATCTCTTTGTCACGATTGAGCGTCACATTGCACAGAAAATCAGCCCGCGCCATCATCGCCACTTCATGCACTTCTTCCCATAACGGATTCCCCTGGGTAATGCCCCAGGTTGCGCGTGGATCGCCAATATTAACCGCATTATGGTTGCAAAGGATGGTTTCAAGTCCTGCCATGCCCGGCATAATGGCTTTACCGCCGCCTGAAAAGCCGGCAAAGAAATGCGGTTCAATAAATCCGGTCAAAATTCGAAAATCACACCCAATCAACTCCCGGTTGATCCAAATTGGGGACTCACGGCTGGTCTGCCCTAAAAAAACTTGTGATGCTTTGTTGCCACAATCATTTTGCACGATCCGGTATCGGTCAACAATGTTGTCCCCCAACATTCTGCGCAACTCGGCGTCCGTATTGGCGCGATGGGTACCCAGGGCATTGAACAGCACGATGGCTTCCGCCGGAATATGTACCAGTTCTTGAAAGATGGCTTCCAGAATCAACGGCGTGGGTGTAGCTCGGGTGATGTCGTTGATAATGATGCCAACCCGATTGCCTGGCTTCACCCTTTCGGCGAGTGGGAAGGAGCGCAGCGGATTGCGCAGCGCCTCCCGCAGGGCGGTCAACGGCTCAGAGATTCCCGCAACGTATTCCGGCTCAACGACGGTTATATGCCAGGTGGGATCAACTTCCACATCCAAGCCGGTTTTTCCGTACGCTAGGTGTATCGATTTCATGCGATCTCCATTCACTCATCCAT
>JACRAG010000153.1 GCA_016213455.1 Anaerolineae bacterium
CTGCGCGCCGCCGTCGCCGGGCTGTGCGAACCGGCCCTGCTGCGCAACCCGGAGCACACCAAACGCGTATTAAGCTTAATGGACTGCATCACCACGCGCCTGTCCGAAGCGCCCGCTCCGCGCGGCGAGGACTGGGGCGTGCTGCGCCAAGCGTTGGGTTACGCCTGGTCCGTGGCTGCCGTCGCAGATTGGCCGGCTGCACGCCCTCTATTGGAAAGCTGGGCCGCCTCGACCGATCGCGACGTACGCTGGGTGTTGCGGGAAAACCTGAAGAAAAGCCGCCTGACCCGCTGCGACGCCGGCTGGGTCACAATGATGAAAAAACGTTTGGGGTAAGCATCGCATGTCGAAGAAAAGAAAATTGGCGCTTGGCTGCCTGGTCATCGTACCGGCGGCCTGTCTCCTCCTGACTCTCGCAATCTTTTTGTCCAACCTGGGTTTGCCAACCCAGTCAAAGCAGGTGGATGTGCTCTCCGCACAGGACCGCTACCAGGCGGCCGAATATCGCCACCTGCGCGCGGCGCTGGGTGATTCGGTTTGGCCCGGCTTTGGATCACAGCCCGCGCCGGTGATGCTGTTCAATGAACAGCGCCTGTTCCTGCTGGGCATGGCAGATCCTGCTGACGGCTGGGTCAAAGTGCCCGACCCGGCTCCCCGCGGCGCGGCCTGGCAGCCCCAGTCCGGCGAGGAATTTGACAGCCTGCCCGTCTATTCGCAGGTGACCGCCGACCCCGCCAAAGACGTGGGCGCTTTCACCGTGCGGGTGGGTGACCAGTATGTGGCCTGCCTGACCACCCTGGAAGCCATGCGCATCGGGATGGTGGAAGCGGTGCGCGGCGACCTGCCGGATTTCCTGAAACCCATCTTCCCCTACCGCATCTTCCCGCTGGCCATGATCAACAATGAGTGGCACATCCTGGGCCTGGCGCACGAGGGTTTTCACGCCTACCAGGGCAGCCTGGCCCCGGCGCGCCTGGATGCCGCCGAGCTGGCTGAGCGCAACCTGGCCAAAACCTACCGCGCGCAGGTCGATTCCATGCTGGACGGCTGGAAGAATGAGGTGAGCCTGCTGCACCAGGCCTTGAAGAGCACGGACGATGCACAGACTCGCGACCTGGCAAGGCAGTTCCTGGCGCAGCGCGAGCAGCGCCGTGCGGACGCGCGCCTGGACTCCGCGCTGGCGCAGTACGAGCGCGACCGCGAATGGCTGGAAGGATTGGCAAAATATACGGAACTGGAGCTGTGGCGCGCCGGACGTGACGCCGCCGATTACACGCCCCTGCCGGTGCCCGCGGGCGTGAAGGATGTCAACGATTACCAGGGCTTCCAGCAATACTACAACGAACAGGTGCGGCTGGTCGGCACGCAGGACCCCTCCGGAGAGCAGGTGTTTTATTACACCGGCTGGGCGCAGGCCGAACTGCTGGACCGCTTCTCGCCGGGCTGGAAAGAGCGCATTCTGAACGACGACGCCAGCCTGGAAGATCTGCTGCGCGAAGCGCTCCGTTAGGCCTGGCCTGTCCGGCCCCGATCCGGACGGTAGGGTGGATCTCAAAATAATGATCGGGCTGGGAAACGCCCGGCCCGATCGTGATCATTCCAATTCTGTTATATTACAGTGCTGTAATAAACCTCTCACTGCAGCATACCCTGCAGTTCCTCAAAGGATTTGACCTGCCCGATGGCGCGCAAAAACGCAGCCAGCGAGGGATACCGCTGGCGCAGCGCCTGGACTGCCGGTCCAACCGGGTCCTCCCCGGCTGCCCCGCCACCCGGCGTGTCGTTGTACGCCCCGTGGAAGGCGAAGTAGGCCTGGTTGAGTTTGCGAATCAGGTAGCCGTTTTCCCAAAACACCTTGCGCCGCGCTTCCATATATGCCTCAGCCTCCACCACCTTGCCCTCCGCCAGCAGACGGTCCGTCTCCAGGCGCGTGACGCGCATCTCTTTGCGGTAATCAAACACGGGCGGGGTCGGTTCAGGCTCTTCCACGGCAGGCTGATCAGACGGTTCAGGCTCGGGCGCCGGCTCCGGCGGCGGGGGCGGCACTTTTTCAGGGTAGAAGCGCTCCAGCAGCGCCCGTCCAATCTCTTTGCCCGCCAGGCTGGCAGTGGTCTCGTTGATCGTGCGCATCTGCGGCGTGGCATCATAGCGCACACCCAGCGGGCGCAGGGTGAGGAAATTGTGGATCCACTCGTGCGCCACCACCTCGGTCAGCCACACGATGTCACTGGTGCTCTGCACCATGGTCGGGTACACCCCCACCCCGCCAATCGCCACCACCAGCGCGGATTTATCCAGGTTGGTCGCCACATCTTCCTCCATGCGGATGCGCTCTTCCAGCGACAGCCCCGGCAGGAGGGAAATGTTGGCGTCCTGGCTGATCTCGGTGCGCGGCGAAACGATCAGCGCGTACGGCAGCGGGGTGACGTGATACAGCACCGGGGGCATGGGCTGTCCTGCGCTGACCAGGCCCATGCCGCGCAGCACCTCGCTCAATTGCGCCTGCAGCACCTCCTCCGCCAGCGGCGCCAGGCGCTTCTCCAGCGCCCGCGCTTCAGCCAGTTCGGCGCGTTTATCCGCGCTGGCTTGTTCGGGATTGTCCACGTTTGGGTCAGCGTAGATCACCGTCACTTCATAATTCAGGCGGTCCATGCGCTGGATCAACGCCAGGTAGCGGTACACGGTCTCGCGCTGCTGGTCGATATCCATGTAACGCGGCGCGCCCAGGGCAGCCTGGGCCTGTTTCATCCCCAGCGCGTCCAGCGTCCACGCCACAAAGTTGAATTCCTGCCAGCGGGTGTATACGCGGATGCGGTCAAGCTTGTCCACCAGCAGCCAGTCGCTGCGCACAAACAATGCCGCAACGATGCACAGCATAATCACATTGGAAAGGATCGTGTCCAGGAGATGCAGGGTTCGACGCATGGGTTAATTATAGGGGCGGAGATTAAAACCAGGCTGAGGATGTGACAACTTTCGTTTCTATGACACTACTTCAAACAAGGCATTGTATAATTATCAACAACGATCGTTCTTGCACAATGGATTCACGACGATCACGCCGGATCCTCTTCACAACATCATATCGGTTCGTTCAGGGACAGGAGGAAAGAATGGCCTCACTTGATAGAATTCTGGCGGTCATTTTGGGAGGTGGGCGCGGTGCCCGACTTTACCCCCTCACCAAATTGCGCTCCAAGCCAGCCGTTCCCATGGGCGGGAAGTATCGTTTAATCGATATTCCCATCAGCAACTGCCTCAATTCCGGCATTTACCGCATCGCGGTTCTCACCCAGTTCAACTCCGTCTCACTCCACCGCCACATCAGCCAGACTTATGTCTTCGATGTGTTCCACACCGGTTGGGTCAACATCTGGGCTGCCGAGCAAACCACCGATAACGCCGACTGGTACCAGGGTACAGCCGACGCGGTGCGCAAACAGCTCAGCCAGATCCGCTCCACCCATGCCGAAAACGTGCTGGTGCTGGCGGGCGATCACCTCTACCGCATGGATTATTCGGAGATGGCGCGCTTCCACTGGGAGCACAACGCCGACATCACCGTGGCAGTCCAGCCGGTGCGCACAGACGAGGCTTCACGCCTGGGCATCCTCAAACGCGATGCCAACTGCCGCATCACCCGCTTTGCCGAAAAACCCAAAGACCCCGCGCTGCAGGCTGAAATGGTCAGCCGCGACGACCCGGTGCGCCCCTTCCTCGGCTCGATGGGCATTTACATGTTCAAGACCGAAACACTGTGCGACGTTCTGGAGAACAACGCTTTTGACGACTTCGGCGGGCAGGTGATTCCCTTCGCGCTCAACAACCACGAAGTCTTCGGCTTCGACTTCGACGGCTACTGGGAAGATATCGGAACCATCCGCTCCTTCTACGAGACCAACCTGGCGCTGGCAGACCCCAACCCGCGCTTCAGACTCTTCGATCCCGAAAAGCCCATCTACAGCCACCCGCGCTTCCTGCCCGGCTCCATCGTCGACAACTCGGTCCTGGAGCATGTACTCCTGGCGGAAGGCTGTTCGCTCAAGCGCTGTGAGATCCGCCATTCGGTGATCGGCCTGCGCAGCCAGATCCACTCCGGCGCGGTGATCCTCGACACGATCATCATGGGCGCAGACTACTACGAAAAGAACTGCACCGAAGACCGCGGCGACGATTCGGATCATCCCTGCATTGGCATCGGGCGGGACTGCTTCATCCAGGGCGCCATCATCGACAAAAATGCGCGCATCGGGCGTGGCGTGGTGATCAAACCCTTCCCGCGCGGCACCGAACTGGAAACCGCCGATTATGCCGTGCAGGACGGCATCGTGGTCATCCCCAAGAACGGGGTGATCAAACCGGGCACGGTCATCGGACCGAAAAACGAGTAAACCCTTACAGGAGGCGCACAGCCTCCTGTTTCTTTGATGGAGGTGGATTGGACGAAGCGGCTCTGGCGGCTTACTTTGAGAAAACCCGCCGCATGCTGGAAGAAAGCTATCTGGCGCATAGCGAACCGTGGCGGCAGTCGGGCATGTCCGGTCCCTACCAGCGCTGGGTGTCATTGCGCAAACCGGTCGCGGATGCGGTGCAGCGCAGCGGAACCTTTCTGGATACCGGCTGCGCCAACGGCTACCTGCTGGAATGCCTGCTGCTTTGGACTGCGGAACGCGGACTGCATATCGAAGCTCACGGGCTGGATCTATCCGAGCGGCAGGTGGAGCTGGCCCGCCGCCGGCTGCCGCACTGCAGCGCCAACCTGCATGTGGGCAACGCCTGGGACTGGACGCCCCCGCAGCGCTACGACTTCGTGCGCACCGAACTGTGCTACGTGCCGGCTGCGCTGGAACGCGCCTACCTGGAGCGCCTCGCCCAGGATTTCCTTGCCCCGGATGGCCGGCTGCTGGTCGCCAACTATGCCGAAAGCCACTCGGAGCCGGAGAAAACCGTCTTCCCGGAAAACACCCCCATCACCGACCTGCTGGCGCGGCTGGAGCAGTTGGGCATGCGCCCCGAAGCCCACTTCGACGGCTACGACCCCATCAAAGGCCGCCGGACACGCGTGGCTTCGCTGACCCGCGCCGGCGTCCTGGGCGGGTAAGGTCTGGCCGGTGGAGGGCGGAGCCGGAACGGGTAGGTTGCTGAGGTTCACCCCGGCTGCCATCACCTTACCCGCATGCGGACCAGCGGCTCTGGCAGGCGCAAAGGATGGAGCCGGCACCATGACTGCCGGCAGCGTACTGCCAGGAAAAGTGTGACATCAAGATTACTTTTGTTGGCTATTATCTTCCATCCCCAGTACTGCATATGTGCGAACCGCCGGTTTGCCGAAACACTGCGTTCCAGGACGGACAGCGAAAGTTGGTCGAGCACGGTGCAATTACTGAGGGATGAGTGGCTGCCTGATTACCTTGACCCAGATATTACTTGGGCTACAAGAAGCTCAACACCACCCTTGTTTACACCCGCGCCCATGACCAGACCGTGGCCGAGGACTACTACATGGCGATGCAGGGTGTGGAAAGGCACATGAGCCTGCTGGGAAAGGGGGAGCCGGAGCCGGTTACGGAAGATGAACGAGAAGAACTGCTGGCGTTGGCGCAGCAGCTCGC
>JACRAG010000149.1 GCA_016213455.1 Anaerolineae bacterium
CCTCGAACCCGCTTTCGACGCAGGATGACGTGGCCGCCGCGCTCGTTTCTCATTCCGAGATACCGGTATATGCAATCAAGGGTGAAAACAACACGGTTTATTACAAGCACATTCATGCCGCGTTGGATCATAAACCGCACCTGACGATGGATGATGGCGCGGATCTGGTCAGCGTTTTGCACAAAGAACGGCGGGAATTGCTGTCCAACGTGATTGGTGGGACGGAAGAAACCACCACCGGTGTCATTCGCCTGCGGGCAATGGCAGCCGATGGTGCACTGGCTTTCCCCATCATTGCCGTTAACGACGCCATGACCAAACACTTCTTCGATAATCGCTACGGCACCGGTCAATCCACCATTGATGGAATTATCCGCGCAACCAATATTCTGCTGGCTGGCAAAAATTTTGTGGTGGCGGGCTATGGCTGGTGTGGACGCGGCCTGGCGATGCGGGCGCGCGGCATGGGTGCCAATGTGATTGTGACCGAAGTGGACCCGCTCAAGGCGCTCGAAGCGGTCATGGATGGCTACCGCGTGATGCCGATGAAAGAAGCGGCCCAAATTGGGGATGTGTTCTGCACGCTGACGGGGGATATTAACGTCATTGACCGCCAGCATTTCGAAGTGATGAAAGATGGAGCGATCATCTCCAATTCCGGTCACTTCAATGTGGAAATCAACATCCCTGCGCTGGAGGGAATGTCCTCCTCCCGGCGGCTGGTGCGGCCGTTTGTCGAAGAATTTGAGTTGAAGGATGGCCGCCACATTTACCTTTTGGGTGAGGGCCGTCTGATCAACCTGGCTGCAGCCGAAGGCCATCCTGCCAGCGTAATGGATATGTCGTTTGCCAATCAGGCACTCAGCGTAGAGTATATGGTCAAGCATGCTGCCGACCTTAAGAAACAGGTTTACAGCGTGCCGGCAGAAATTGACAGCGAAATTGCCCGCCTGAAACTGGCTGCCATGGGTGTTGAAATTGACGTGTTGACCGATGAGCAGCTGCGCTATCTGAATTCTTGGGAAGAGGGCACCTGAGCCAGGACCACCGTCAGTTCGGAGTAAATCCTTTTCATACCCATTTCAGTATTTCTGACCCCTTCCAACGCTCCTTCAATATCGCCTTATGTATTGCGGGAGGTTGGAGGGGGTAATTTTGCTTTATGCCGAATCTTCACTTCTTAACGCGAAAGGAAATACTCCTTGATTGATCCGAATATTGGGCATCTTGCTTTAACTTGGGGTACTTCGTAGTACAATTGTTTCATCATCCAAACGAAGGGAAAGACCAGATGGCTCAAAAAGTCGAATTAACTCAAGAGGAAATTTTGCGCTACTCGCGCCACCTGCTCATTCCCGAAGTGGGGCTGGAAGGGCAGCGTAAGTTGAAGGCCGCCTCGGTTTTACTGGTGGGCAGCGGAGGATTGGGATCGCCGATTGCTCTGTATCTGGCGGCGGCGGGTGTTGGGCGGATTGGGATTGTAGATTATGATGTGGTTGACACCTCCAATTTACAGCGCCAGATTATTCATGATACCCGTCAGGTTGGGGTGTTGAAAGTCGAATCGGCCCGCAATCGGCTGCTTGCGCTGAACCCCTTTGTTCAGGTGGATGTCTACAATGAAGTTTTTACATCCCAAAACGCTGAACGAATTGCAGCCGATTACGATATTCTTGTGGATGGGAGTGACAACTTTCCCACCCGTTATTTGTTGAATGATTTAGCCGTGTTGAGCGGCAAGCCTTTTGTATATGGATCCATCTTTCGTTTTGAGGGACAGGTGAGTGTATTCGATGCGCGCCATGGCCCGTGTTACCGCTGTCTGTTCCCGGAACCGCCTCCGCCAGATACGGTGCCTTCCTGTGCGGACGCGGGGGTGTTCGGTGTGCTGCCCGGTACGATTGGCTCCATTCAGGCAACCGAAGTGATTAAACTGATTCTGGGAATCGGCGAACCGCTGATTGGTAAGTTGCTGCTATACGATGCGCTGGAAATGAGTATGCAGGTGATTTACCTGCGGAAAAATCCACGCTGCAAGGTGTGTGGTGAATCGCCCGAAATCACCCACCTGATTGATTACGAAGCCTTTTGCGGCGTGCCTGCACGGGCTGTACAGGAAAATGGGTTGGAAGCCGACCGCGTCATTGAACCGTCCGACTTGAAACAGCGCTTGGAAGCGGGGGACGAGGTAATCTTAGTGGATGTGCGTGATCCGGTTGAGCAGCAAGTTTCGGCATTGCCCGGCGCGCTGGTCATCCCGTTGGAACGGCTGCCTCATCGCATCCAGGAACTTGACCCGCAGCGGGAGTACGTGCTGTTCTGCCGCACGGGTGTGCGTTCGGCGCGGGGTGTGCGTCAACTGGTGGCAGCCGGTTTTCCCAAGGTCAAGAACCTGCGCGGCGGATTGAACGCATGGGCCGAGCAGGTTGACCCGACCATGTTGAAATACTGAGGAAGATGGGGTAGGTATTAATGAGAAACCTTTCCAAAGAAAAACCGGTTTTACTGGCAGTTCTGGCTCATCCGGATGATGAAACCTTTGGCATGGGCGGCAC
>JACRAG010000157.1 GCA_016213455.1 Anaerolineae bacterium
AGAGCTTTCCGATGAAGAAAAAGAATACAAATCGATGCGCAAACAGATCCAGGAAAAACTGATCAAATTTGCCACCCGTATTCCGATCTTCATGTACCTGACCGATTACCGGGAACGCTCACTCAAAGATGTGATCACCCAGCTGGAACCGGGACTCTTCAAAAAGGTCACCGGCCTGGATGTCAAAGATTTTGAGCTTTTGGTCTCCTTGAATGTATTCAACGGCTCGCTGATGAACGACGCCATTTTTAAATTCAAGCGCTATGAAGATTCCAGCCTTTCCTATACCGGCATCGATAAACATGCAGGTGAGGATATCGGCGGTTGGGATACGGTCATCAAGCGCAGCGAGTATGAAGCCCTGTTTTTCAATCAGCAGTCCACGCTGACCGCGGCAGAAGCCGCGCCAGACGATCTTCCCGAAGCACCCTACGCAGTGGGCATTGACGAGGAAGACGAACTCGAGGAAGAACCTGCCGCTCCCAAGAAGCGTAAATCGGTTCGCGAAACACGCGGAGCACAGACCGCCATCGCCCCGCCCAGACCCGCCGGCACGCCCACCTACCCCGATCTCACCAAGCGGAAACCCGCCGCGCCTCCGCCCATGCCTGAATTTATAACCGCCTCCTTCGGCATCAAATACCCCATCCCGCCGCCGGCCACTCCCAAAGTGGAAAAGCCCAAGGTAGACACCACGGGGGTGACGGTTTGCGTCACCGTCGAGCACAAATCTTTTGGAGCCGGCAAAGTGATCGCCCTTGGTGATGGCTTGATCACTGTAGCATTTGAAGAAGGTCAAAAGCGTTTTGAGTTTCCGGGTGCATTTGATAACGGCTTTTTGAAAATATAAGAACGATACAACCACCCTACATACCAGCGATGCATCTTGAAGGGCAGTCTCTTGTTGATGGCTCTTGCTGCTGTATGCTGCACCAAAGAGAACGGATGGCACACATTACTTACATATGATCATCAATAACACCATGACAGTCATGCAGTGCTGCGAAAACTATCCATGCGCGTTTGCAACGCAGAAAGAATGATTTGAATAACAAACTTCTATCCTTTGGGAAACCTCTACTCAAATAACGTCAAAACCTATTGTTCCATGTTCTCCCTCCCCCCATTCATAGAAATTCTGCCCGCTTGACCAATCCCCGCGCCATGTGTTATCATGCTCAAAGAGGTACGATAACAGAACAATGAGCGAGGATTCGAGTACTAACCCCGCCCCGCAGCTGGACAACCAAGCGCCGGCGGAGGACGTCAGACCTTCCCGACGCTGGCAAGAACTTTGGGACCGCCTGTTGCGGATGGGGCTCGGCGAAGTAGCTCTGCGAGCCGGAACCGTGTTTGCTTCCATCGCCCTGGTGCTCCTGGTCATCTGGGTCATGGGCAGTTTCTATTTAAACGGCGCGGTCGAATCGGACCGCAGCTCCGCCGCTCTGGCGGCTGCCCTGCCTTCCCCCACCCCCACGGTGGCTCAACCCACTTTTGCCATTTCTGCCGTCGCGGATTTCTCCGCCGGCATCCCCCGCCTGGCACAATTGCACACCAACCGCCCCGACCGCCCGCGCTTCGAGATGACGCAGTACGAAGTGCAGCCCGGCGACTCGGTGTTTGGCATCGCCGAAAAGTTCGGCATCAAACCCCAGACCATCCTGTGGGGCAACTTTGACGTGCTGGCTGACGACCCGCACCGCCTGCAGCCCGGCATGAAGCTCAACATTCTGCCCGTGGACGGCGTGCTCTATCGCTGGAATGCCGGCGACGGTCTGAACGGCGTGTCCAAGTTCTTCGGCGTCTCTCCCGACAACATCATCGATTGGCCCAGCAACAATCTCGACCGCGACAAGCTGGGCGATCTTGCCAATCCCGCCATCGAAGCCGGCACGCAGCTCTTTGTGCCCGGCGGTACGCGCGCTTTCATCTCCTGGTCCGCTCCGGTCATCAGCCGCTCCGACCCCGCCAAAGCCAAGATCTTCGGCCCCGGCTACTGCGGTACGCAGATGGACGGCTACATCGGGCAGGGCACTTTCGTCTGGCCGAGCACCGAAAAGTACCTGTCGGGTTACGACTTCACCCCCGACACCAATCACTGGGGCATCGACGTAGCCGGCGCGCTGGGCAATCCCATCTACGCGTCCGACTCGGGTGTGGTGGTTTACTCCGGCTGGAATGACTGGGGCTACGGATACGTGGTCGTGCTCGATCACGGCAACGGCTGGCAGACGCTCTACGCGCACCTGAGCCAGATCTACGTCGGCTGCGGCGCCAGTGTGTCGCAGGGCGTGTCGATCGGCGCGATGGGCTCCACCGGGCGTTCATCCGGTCCGCACCTGCATTTCGAGCTGATGAGCTCTTCCGGCGTGCGCGTCAACCCCTGGAGCTACCTGACGAAATAGGGTTTCAGGCCATGTCCCAAATTGCAGATGTTCGACCGTCTCCGATTGCCGGCACCTGGTACAGCGGCGATGCTGCGCGGCTGCGCCGGCAGATGCTGCGTTTTCTGGATGACGCGGTCCTGCCTGCCCTGCCTGGCGCGGTGCTGGGGCTGATCGCCCCGCATGCCGGGCATCGCTATTCCGGGCGCACCGCCGGTCACGCCTTCGCTGCCGTGCGCGGCGCCACCCCCGAACTGGTCATTTTGGTTTCGCCCATGCACCAGCCCGCCCCCGGCACGGTGCTGACCACCGCCCACAAGGCTTATGCCACCCCGCTGGGCGAGGTGCCGGTGGACGGCGAGGCGCTGGAACAATTGGC
>JACRAG010000158.1 GCA_016213455.1 Anaerolineae bacterium
ATCAGGGGACCCAAAAGCCACCCAGATTGAATCCATATCGCAAAATCAACCCGGTAACAAATAGTGCGACAGAAAATCCCATTAAGACATAATCTCGTGTTCTAAACTTTAACGCTTCCACCCAGGTGCGCTTCATCAGACCAAAACAACGCAATTCCATCGCATTTGCGATATCTTCACCCACCAGAATGGAATTCATAGTCACGGGTACAATGAGGGGCGCCGTGCGTTTGATGCGGTCAAAAACACCGCCGCTGGCGGTTTTAATCTCATAGCCTCTCGCCCGCTGTGCATCAATCGTCACCTGGTAATCTCTTGCCAGGGTTGGAATGAAGCGGAATGCGAGATCCATGGTGAATGCCAGTTTATCGGGAAATCCAATTCCCTTGAAGGTAATCCCGTATGTTCGCGGATCCATGGTAAACGGAATAATCAAGAAGAGTGCGCCAATCGCGATCACGCGCAGATATTGGGCTACCGCGAACCAAAGGCGCTCAACCGTCAAAACATATTGGACTGACCAGTGAGTGATTGGGAAAGTCCACTGCCATTGTATGACCGGCGTTCCCCCGGTTATCACGCCGGAGATGCCACCCGCACCTGTGATGATGGTATTGACCAATATCATCATGGTGGTAAGAACGAAAATTAAGATCCAGGCGCCTTTCGTTTCCTGCCATGTCAGCCGTGTAAAGTAGTATTGCAGCATGGTCAGCGCAAAGAAGAAGGCAAGAAAACGGATATCCCAAAAAAATACAACC
This sequence comes from Anaerolineae bacterium, assembly GCA_016213455.1. Classification (GTDB taxonomy): domain Bacteria; phylum Chloroflexota; class Anaerolineae; order Anaerolineales; family Anaerolineaceae; genus Anaerolinea. The sequence goes on from JACRAG010000158.1 coordinate 762, forward strand.
GTGAACAATACCAACAATGAAAAAATCCATCGAGCCCTTGGATCAAAGGTCTCGACCAAACTGTGCCGATTTCGATAACTGAAACTAGCCAGCATACATGCTCCAATGGTGGGCCCAGGTTACCCCTGGACCCACCTGAATATGATCGTTGCTACCTGCCAGACCGGGCGACAATGGCGCTGTAAGCCACCATCAGGATGGGCACCAGGATCAGACCATTGATGACGTTTGAGATGAAGGCAGGCAGGAAATTAATCGAAATCGTTGTGGCGACATCCACACCAGAAACCCACAGCTCAGAAGCAGCTGCCACCGCGAATCCGACGAAACAACCCAGAATGACCATGCCTTCGGCCTTCAAGATGTCATTCAGATCCCGATAGTTCTTGATGGCGAGGAAAATGAGACCGGGGAAGAAGGCCATCAGGCCATTGCCCAAGTCCCACCACGGCCAAAAACCATAACCGGAGAGAAAGTCCGCGAGGACATTCCCGATAGCCCCGGCTAATAAACCGACCCAGGGACCAAATGCCACGCCAAAGAACATGGGAATGGCAACAGCCGGACGGATGGCAACATTGCCGGCACCTGGAATCTGCAGGAGATTGGTGCCCCAGGACAATACGCCATACAAAGCGGCGCCGATGGCAGCGAATACGACTTCGCGTGCACCGAATCTAAAAAGGCCTTTGTTCATGATTCACCTCCATAAGAAAATGATTGGATCGATGACCAGAAGATGGTCACATCGACGATGGATAACCAACCAGGGCTTCCGCACGTCTAAAACTCTCGGTGAGTGGCAGGCGCTCCAGGTTGAGTCGAAGAAGTGATGTGGGCACGACCCTGGCTGATTTGAGCAAAGGAAGATCCGCCAGAATTTCCTCAGATTTTCCGTTGGCGGCAATCGTACCGTCTTTTAGTAAGATGATCCGATTTGCGTAAACCAGTGCCAGGTCGAGATCGTGTGTAATAAAAATAATAGCATCAAAATCCGGCATTTCCATGATCGAGTCCATGAAAGACATGTAATTCCAATAATCCTGACCGGCAGTCGGTTCGTCCATCATCAGGATTTTAGAACGCATAGAAAGTACGGAACCAATACTGACCCGTTTTTGTTGCCCAAACGAAAGCGCCAACGGTGCAGATGTACGCTCATCTTCCAGGTGGATCACCTCCAAAGCATGATCGACATCGGTTTTTATCTGTTCAACCGGATGCTGTAAATTTTTGGGACCAAACTCCAGTTCTTCCTGCACCGTGGGGGCGAAAAGCATCTGGGTAGGGCTTTGAAAAACATACCCGATTGTTCGAGCCACCTGGCCAATCGATAGGGTTCGGGTGGACTTGCCTTCGAGATATACGTCGCCGGTGGTGGGGGCCAATAAACCCATGGCTTGCTTGACCAGCGTGGTTTTGCCTGCACCGTTGGGACCAAGAATCGCAATTACATCGCCTTTATTCACCGATAGGTTCACGTTCTTGAAGATCACCGGCATATCCTCTCGATAACGGAAGGATACATTGGCAAACCGGATCAATTCTTCTTTCTCCGGTAGGATGGGGCGGTGAACAAGCTGTCCGGTCGGTTCGGACTCAGATGCTCGCCGGACAACCACTTCAGCCGGCAGCTTGACGCGTTTGGGATCGGCATATTCGACCAATCCGGCTGCATCTCCCTGGTAGGCGATTTCGCCACCTTGCATATACACCACATGTTCGGGATGAATGGTGAGAACGTCCTCAACCCGGTGTTCGACAATGATGACCGAATATCCGGTATCAGCCAACTTTCGGAATACTTCCAATGCTCCACGAGCCGATACCGGATCGAGGCTGGCGAGAGGTTCGTCCAGGAGAAGGATTTTTGGCTGCATGACCAACACCCCAGCCAGGGCAATTTTCTGCTTCTCGCCACCGGAAAGCTGGAATGTCTCCCGGTCTCGCAAATGACTGATGCCCAGGAATTCGAGCGTCTCCTCGACACGGTGCAGAATGCGCTGACGGGGGACAGCCAAATTTTCCAGGCCAAAACCGACTTCGTTGAGCACATGGCTGGCGACGATCTGGCGTTCCGGGTCCTGCAGAAGTGTTCCCACCAATTGAGAGAGCTGGATCATGCTGTAAGAATCCACAGGTTTCTCGTTGATCAATACACTGCCGGTTAACTCACCCTGATAGATGCGGGGCGCCAGGCCGTTGATACAGCGCATCAAGGTAGTTTTGCCACAACCGCTGCTGCCTGCGATGAAGGTCACTTTGCCAGGCAAAATTTCAAGATTGATGTTGCGAATGGATGGTTCCGGTCGCCGGTGGTATTGAAACGACAGGTTGGAAATGGTCAATGTAACCTGGCTGGGAAGATTTAAATCCGTCCTCATTCCTGAACCTCTCGCAAGACAACTTTAATTTCGCAACCGGCGGTCACAGCCAGGCGATTTGCCGCACTGCCATTGGTGACCCCAATCGCCAGGTATCCTGAGCTGTCAATCAAGGCGACCAATTCGCCGGCTTTCCTGTCACCAAAGGTTTTATCCAGGCGATCGATCGTCGTGCTGACAATTTCCAACCAGGCAAATCGGGGCTGGATCAATTCGGCTGGAATATTGGTGCTGAGGTTGCCAAAATGGTCAATATGCTCCACTTTACCCAGGACCTGGCTACCCTCGATACGGGGAAGATCGTTTTGAAGCAACCGTGGATCGCAAAAAACCTCGCCAACATCATCCAGGGATGCACCGGCGGCAAGGTGACCGGCTACTGACGCAAAAATATCCCTGCCATGGAAAATGTTGGATACATCCGCAAGCCAATATTTTTTACGGTTCAGATTCACCAGATGAACCGTTTCTCCTCTGGTGATGGCTTTTTGATGCCAGAATGTGATCAAGCCATTATCCGGTCCAACAAAAACCTGGTTCCCTATCCGGGCTGCCATGGGACGGCGGTCAGTGCCAACACCTGGATCAACCACACCCACGTGGATCGTGCCTGGCGGGAAGTATGGCACAGCCCGCTCCAGTAACCGTGCGCCAAAAAGGATGTCGTGGCGGGGTATATCGTGGCATAAGTTCACGATCCTGGCGTGTGGTGCGAATCCGGCGACAACACCATGCAGCAGTCCGGAAGCATAATCGGCGGTGCCAAAATCGGTGGAGAGAGTCACCACCGTCATATCGCTTTTCTCCGGATGATGACTTTTGTGCCCAGGCCGGCATTGAGCTGTTCCAGCGCATTACCATTCACAATGGAGATGCTCAGGTCATGGTCGGTGCCAAAGAGGGCAACCAGATCGCCCACCGGGCGTTCACCAAAGGTTTTCACCAGTCCAGAGATGACCTTTCCGGCAACGAGCACCTCCACAGAGCCCCAATCGCTCCATAATCCGTCCTCGACGTTGGTACTCAAATTACCAAAGTGATCGATAGCGATCACTTCACCGGCAATTTCATTCTCGGAAACAACCGGACGAGGGAGATCCAGCATGACAGGGTCATTGATCTTTGTCCCCAGGTCATGAAGCGCGACGCCAGCCGCCAGCCAGGCAGCCGCCGGCGCAAAGATATCGCGACCGTGGAATACATTGCTAGGGTTGGGAAGCCAATAAGTGGGATTATCCAGTACGACAATTTCCAAGGGCCAGCCGTTGACTCGCGCTTCTTCGATCACCAGGCTGAACAGCCCGTTGTCGGGACCGACAAACGTGTGGTTGCCGGCCCGAAAAGCGATTGGCCTGCGATGTGTGCCTACACCTGGATCCACAACAGCGACGTGGATCGTGCCGGCGGGGAAGTACCGATAGGAGCGACCGACCGCCAGAGCGCCTTCGCGCACATTTTGGGGGGAGACGAAATG
>JACRAG010000155.1 GCA_016213455.1 Anaerolineae bacterium
CGAACCTACTATGCATCTCTTGACCGACAGCGAAGTATTCGGGTGGGACAGGCCGCAGCCGCGATTGCGCTCGCGTCGAACGGCAGCTCCGCCTGAGGCCGGGTATACCGATTTCAAAGTTGGCGACTACGTCGTTCATGTGGATTTTGGCGTAGGCCGTTATGGCGGGTTGATGCGCCGCACGATGGAAGGTGTGGATCGCGAATACCTGACTATTGAATACGAAGGCGGCGATGCGATCTTCGTGCCGGTGTATCAGGCGGACCGGCTGAGTCGCTATGTCGGCCCGGCAGGTGAATCGCCGTCGTTGACCCGCCTGGGTGGCACGGAATGGGCCAATGTTAAACAGCGCGTGCGCGAGTCGGTGCTCGAAGTAGCCCAGGAACTGCTGGAACTGTATGCCCGCCGCCAGGTGGCCAAAGGACATTCTTTCAGCTCCGATTCGGTCTGGCAGCAGGATCTGGAAGCCAGTTTCCCCTACATGGAGACTGAAGATCAGCTCAATGCCATCGCTGCGGTGAAGAAAGACATGGAGCGCATCCGTCCCATGGACCGCCTGCTGTGCGGCGATGTGGGTTATGGCAAGACCGAAGTGGCGCTGCGCGCAGCATTCAAGGCAGTAATGGACGGCAAGCAGGTCGCCTTGCTGGTGCCTACCACTGTGCTGGCGCAGCAGCATTACGAGACCTTCCGGCAGCGACTGTCGCCTTTCCCGGTCAGTGTTGAAATGCTCTCGCGCTTTCGCACCCCCAAGGAGCAGGACCGCATTATCCGCACCCTGGGACAGGGCGGGGTGGATATCATCATCGGCACGCACCGCTTGCTGCAGACCGATGTGGCCTTCAAAGACCTGGGACTGGTGATCATCGATGAAGAGCAGCGCTTTGGCGTGACCCACAAGGAGCACTTCAAAAAGCTGCGCACCGCTGTGGATGTGCTGACTCTCACTGCCACGCCCATTCCGCGCACGTTATATATGGCCCTGACCGGGGTGCGTGATATCTCGCAAATCAACACACCGCCGGCTGAACGCCTACCGATCATCACCCACATCGGCCCTTATGCACCGCGCTTGGTGCGCCAGGCGATTGTGCGGGAAATTGAGCGCGGTGGTCAGGTGTTTTTTGTACACAACCGCGTTCAGACCATTCGCGGAATGCAGCAGCACCTCGCCAAACTGGTCCCGGAAGCGCGCGTTGGGGTGGGGCACGGGCAAATGCACGAGGACGAATTGTCCAAAGTGATGCTGGATTTCACCCGTGGTGATATCGATGTGCTCTTGTGCACGTCGATCATCGAGTCCGGGCTGGACATCCCCAATGCCAATACGTTAATCGTGGATCGCGGTGACACGTTTGGGTTGGCGCAGCTTTATCAGCTGCGCGGGCGGGTTGGGCGCGGAGCGCAGCGCGCCTACGCTTATTTCTTCCGTCACCGCAAGAAACCACCCACCCCAGAGGGACAGGAACGCCTGGAGATCATCGCCGAGAACACCCAGCTTGGCGCGGGCTATTCCATTGCGATGCGCGACCTAGAAATGCGTGGAGCCGGTGAACTGCTGGGTAACCGACAGCATGGCATGATCGCCGCAGTGGGTTTCCACCTCTACACACGCATGTTGGCGCATGCCGTCAAGCAAATGCGTCAAGTGACTGGCATGAAAGCGCCGGCAGATGAGCCGGAGGTGCGCGGCATTCAACTGCCCGTGAGCGTCGATTTGCCGTTGGGGATTGGCATTCCGGTGGAGTATATCCCTGACCAGAACCTGCGTTTGAAGCTGTATCGCCGGTTGGCCGACCTGGAGCTTGAAAGTGACCTGGATGCGTTGAAGGATGAATTTGTGGATCGCTTTGGTCCGCTGCCTGAGCAGACCAGCAACCTGATCTTTCAGATGCGGGTGAAACTGCGCGCGCAAGCGGCTGGCCTGGCATCCGTATCGTTTGAAGGTGAGCAAATTGTGCTGCGCTACCCGCCGCTGCCCGAGGGTGTGAATGAACGCAATTTGCGCACCTTGGGGCGGGAAGTGCGCGCCGGGCGCAACGCCTACTGGATGGCTGCCACGGGCGAATGGCGCGAACACCTGCTATCTGTTCTGGATGTCATACTTGAATAATGGCTACCATCCTGATCATTGAAGATGAAATCGATCTGGCCCGGGTGGCCTCGTCTTACCTGGAAAAAGCCGGTTACCAGGTGATGACTGCAGGTCGCGGGGATGCGGGTTTGTCCATGTTCCGCCAGATCCGGCCCGATCTGGTACTGCTGGACCTGAATCTGCCCGGTATGGATGGGCTGGATGTGGCGCGTGAGATTCGCCGGGCAGGCGATATCCCCATCATCATGGTCACCGCACGGGTGGAAGAAACCGACCGGCTGATTGGCCTGGAGTTGGGCGCGGATGATTACATCACCAAACCCTATTCGCCGCGGGAGATGGTGGCTCGGGTGCGGGCGGTTTTACGACGGGTGGATCGCCCAACGACCGCACCGGTTCATTACCAGGAAGGCGACTTGATGGTGGCGCTGGACACGCACCAGGTGACGCTTGCCGGTCGATCCATTGACCTGACCCCGACTGAATTTAACCTGTTGACAGCGTTGATCTCCCAGCCTGGACGGGTCTTCACGCGTCTGCAGTTGCTGGAAGCCGTGGAAGGCACGGCTTATGAGGGCTATGAGCGCACCATTGACGCACATATCAAGAATTTGCGCGCCAAACTGGAAGAAAATCCCCGTGAACCTCAGTATGTTGAGACTGTTTTCGGGGTTGGGTACCGATTTCGAAAGGGAACCGGATGACACTCCAAAACCGTCTGCTGCTTTCGTTTGCACTGGTGGCAGCGGTAACGGCTGTCAGTATAGCCCTGGCCTTCAACCTGATCTCGGCGCGTGAAGTGCGCACGTTTATGATGGCTGGCGAGATGGTTGAATTGGGCGAATTGAAGTCCCAACTGGAAACTTACTACCAGGATAACGGTGGTTGGACCGGCGTGGATGCCTTGCTGCCGCGGCGGGGTCAGGGCATGGGGGCCATGATGGGCGGGATGATGGGCGGTCAGCGCGTACGCATCGCTGATGCGAACGGGGTGGTGGTGGCGAATACCCGTTCTGAAACTGGCGCCACCCTGTCTTTTCTGGAACGACTGGACGCCATCACCCTGGTGGATGCCAACGGCGCGCGCGTGGGGTATCTGGTGGCGGAAGCTGCCGGCGGGATGGGCAGCAGCAGCGGGCAGCTGGTTGCGCGGTTGACCAATGCCAGCCTGATCGGTGTGGCAGTGGGGCTGGCGCTGGCTCTTGCGGCAGCCTGGGTGCTTTCCAACCGGCTGCTCAAACCCATTGCGAATCTGAACACAGCGGCTGCCAGTCTGGCGCGTGGTGACCTGTCCGAGCGGGTTAAGATTGACTCGAAAGATGAAATTGCCGGTTTGGGCCAATCCTTCAACCAGATGGCTGAATCGCTCCAGCGCTATGAACACAACCGGCAGGCTATGACCGCCGACATTGCTCACGAACTGCGAACACCCATCGCGATCCAGCGCGCTCATCTGGAAGCCCTGCAGGACGGGGTGTACCCGCTGACGGCGGAGAACTTACAGCCCATTCTGGATCAGACGGAACTGCTCATTCGGCTGGTGGACGATTTGCGCACTTTGGCGCTGGCTGAAGCCGGCGGGTTGAGCCTGGAATACCAGGACACCGACCTGTCCGGTTTGCTGGTCAGCGCGCTGGAGCGTTTTGCACCGGATGCGGAAAACCGCCAGATCGCCTTGGTACTGGACAATCCGGCAGGCGCAGTGCAGGTGAAATTGGATGCGCGGCGGATCGAGCAGATTTTGAATAACCTGATCAGCAACGCTCTGCGTCACACGCCGCCAGGCGGTCAGGTGATGCTACGCATGGAAAAGGCTTTCGGGACGGTGCGGATCTTCGTGATCGACAGCGGCGAAGGTATTCCACCCGACATTCTGCCGCATATTTTTGAGCGGTTTTACCGGGGGGACCGCAGCCGTGGACGCCAGGAAGGCGGCACCGGTTTGGGGTTGTCGATTGCCCGCCAGCTTGCTCTGGCTCATCAGGGCC
>JACRAG010000156.1 GCA_016213455.1 Anaerolineae bacterium
CCTCGCAGCATTGATCCACTACCAGCACGCCGTCGATGGTCAGCGCCTGCCCGCCAAACGCCGCGCGGATGTGCTCGGCGCGGAAGACCTGCGCCGCCGGTCCATAAGCCACCAGGCGGTGATTGAGCAGCGCCACCGCGTCGAAGCGCTGGGCTGCCAGGTTCAGGTCATGCGTGGAGACCAGCACGGTCACCTCCTGCGCGCGCAGATCATCCAGCAGGTGCAGGGTGGCCTCCTGGGTGGTCACATCCACGCCGGTGAAGGGCTCATCCATCAGCAGGATGTGCGGCTCCTGCGCCAGCGCGCGCGCCAGGAAGACGCGCTGCTGCTGCCCGCCGGAAAGCTCACCGATCGCGCTGCCCGCCAGCCCGGCGATATTCATCTGCTCCAGGCAGCGCGCCACCACGGCGTGGTCGGCGGCGCTGGGTCGTTTGAGCCAGCCGGTGCGGCCAAAACGGCCCATCATCACCACGTCCCGCACCGTCACCGGGAAGCGCCAGTCCACCTCTTCGCGCTGCGGCACATACGCCACGCAGTCGTTGTGATGCCCCAGCGCCATGCCGTGAATGTGGACACTGCCGGTACGCGCCGGCAGGATGCCCACCAGCACCTTGAACAGGGTGGATTTACCCGCGCCGTTGGGGCCGACCAGCGCAACGTGCTGCCCGTGCGGCACCTGCAGGGTCACATGCTGGATGATGTCCTTGCCGTCATAGCCGGCGCACACATCGTCCAGTTCCAGGCGGGCTGGATTTTCGGGGGTCTTTTTCATAGGGTTTTCGTCGGGGTCAGGCCGGGCGGCAGGCGGGGCACAGACCAAACAACTGCAGCCAGTGTTCCTGAATCTCAAAGCCGGTTTGCGCGGCGATGGTTTCGAACAGGCCCGCCAGGTTGTCACCTGCGAAGTATGTCACCGTGCCGCAGGAGGAGCACACCAGGAAATGCTGGTGACCCTGGGTGGCGGGCAGCACGCGGTGACAGCCCTCTTCCTGGTGCAGGCGCTCCACCAGCCCCAGGTCCGCCAGCTTTTGAATGGTGCGGTACACCGTCACCAGGCCCAGGCGGGGGATATCCTTGCGGGCTTCGTCGAACAGCTCCATCGGGTCCATGGCCCGCGGGCTGGCAAGGATGGCGCGCACAATCGCCTCGCAGCGGTCGGTGCGCCGGTAACCGGATTCCTGTAATTTATCCAGCCATTCGCTGGTCAACTGGTCGAGTTCCGCAGGGCTCATACACACTCCTGATCTTGAAAATCGTTTTCATTTTATTGTACATCCAGGGGGATGTCAAGCAGGGCATGCGGAGCCGGCAACGTTTTTCGTCAAGTCTTGTCAGACAATCCCCACCCCCTTTCCCCCGCCCCGCCGGCGGGGGAATTTAGAGTTTTGAGGATTGACAGTGCATACTGCTTTGCAGTATGCACTGTCAATCCTCAATTATTTCTGCGCCCCCTTCCCCGTCCATGGCGTCAGCGAAATTCCACCAAAAACAGGGACTGCGCGGCGCGAGCGCACCGTACAGTCCCTGTTGGTTGAACCCAAACCTTGATCAAGAACGCCTAAAAATCAGGCCTCACTTCAGCGGGCGTAAACCCTCACCCAGCGCCTCATGCGCCTGCCCGATCACCATGAAAGCCGCCGGGTCCACCTCATGCACAATCTGCTTGATCTGGCTCACCTCGGGGCGGGTCACCACGCAGTACAGCACCGGGCGGTCCGTGCCGGTGTAGCCGCCTTTGCCGGACAGGATGGTCACGCCGCGCTCCATTTCCACCAGAATCTTCTGCGCCACTTCCTGCGGCTTGCCGGTGATGATCATCGCCGTGCGGAAGATATCCGAGCCTTCCAGCACCATCTCCGCCGCCAGCCCGCTCACATAGGTCACCGCCAGCGCGTAGAGCGCATTTTCCCAGGCAAACACGAGGCCCGAGGCCAAAATCACCAGCGAATCGGTGACCAGGTAAGCCTGCGAGATGGAGATGCCCGTCTTCTCATTCAGGATACGCCCGAGGATATCCGAGCCGCCCGAGGTGCCCTTGCCACGGTAAACCAGCCCCAGGCCCACGCCCAGCACCACCGCGCCGTACAGACAGTTGAGCACCAGGTCATCCACCACACCCTGTTTGGGCAGGAAGAACCCCAGCAAATCCGTGAAGAACGAGAAAGCCGTCACCGAAAGCGCGGTGCGCAGCGCAAAGCGCGGACCGCCCAGATGACGCCAGCCCAGAAAAAACAAGGGCACATTGCCGAGGAAGATCATCAAACCAATCGGCCAGGCCGTGTAATAGTTGATGAGTTGGGCTGCGCCGCTGACCCCTCCCGAGACCAGTTGAGCCGGGATGAGAAAAAGACGCATGGCGAGCGCCTGGATGAAGGCCCCCAGCAGCACATACACATAATCGATCAGCGAATTGCGCGAAAAGTCAAAACTGCGCACCATCGCCACCATTTTATCCCGCAGCGTGCCGGGATTGACCCGCGGCAGATCCATACTACACCTCCGTCGCGAAACCTGAAAATACCCGGGCATTATACCTGCCCCTTCCACACGCTTCCAGCGTAAAATATCCTCATCCACTCAGGCAAAACTCCTGACTTTGCGGCGCAGCCCGCCGCAGCAGACCGCGCCGGCGCACGCCTGCGGCAGGATAGCCTGGCTTTCAATCGATTCCGCGGTACCCATTCATTGTAGTCTGATGAAACCGGAACAGAAGCATAGAATGAAAGTTGATTGGATCACATGCATCAAAAACTGATGGAACGGGTACACAGGGTGATTGCGCACGATCGCTGCAATGTGATAGGATAAAGCATATGCGAACCTGGAAACTTGGCGCGGGCGACCCGCTGCATCTCTGTCTCTCCGCTGATGCGCGCCTCAATCCGGTGGATTACGGCAACGACGTCACCTGGGAAATCAACCTGGGTCAGGGCGAACCGCCTGCTCTGTCCGTACAGACCACTTTTGGCCTGCGCGCGCGCTGGATGCAGTTTTTCCCGGTCTTCACGCGCGCCGGGGTGACGGTGGTGGACCCCGCGGCTTTTTCCCGCGCCCCACAGGTCACGCGTTTCTTCCCCAATTATGCCGAAATCAACTTCGCTCCCTTCGAGGGCATCGAAGTGCGCGCCGAATACCGCGTTGCCACCTCGCAGGCGCTGGCAGGCCGGCTGCGCCTGACCAACAAAAGTGTCCTGCCGCACAACCTGCGCCTGGATTGGGCCTGCCTGCTCAGCCCGCTCGGCTTTGGCGAAGGCATGGCAGCACTGCCCATGGGTTTGGGCACCGCGCTGCAGGGCCGCACCGACGGCATTTCGGTGGTGTGTTTTCTTTCCGGCGGACCGCAGCCCGGCAAGGGCGCCTACCCCGGCCTCTCGCTGCACCTGGAACTGTACCCCGGCGCCAGCACCGAGATCCTCTGGGCGGCAGCCTGCCATGAGCACGAAGAAGGCGCTTTCGAAGAAGCCCAGGCCGCGGCTGGACGCCCCTGGGAAGCCGAACTGGCCCGCATTGAAATCCGCGCCGCCGCCGATTTCTACGATGTGACCACCGGCGACGCCGCCCTGGACG
>JACRAG010000150.1 GCA_016213455.1 Anaerolineae bacterium
AGCTGCCGGCGCCACCACCAGCGCACTCATCAACACCACGCCCACCGCCTGCAGCCCGGTGACAATCGCCACCACCAACAGCGCGTTGAGCAACAGGTCCAGCCGCCCGGAGGGCAGCCCCAGGCTGGCCGCATATTCGGCGTCAAAACTGACCAGCTTGAACTCCTTCCAGAACAGCGCCACCAGCAGCAACGCCAGCGCGGTCAGCCCGGCCATCACCAGCACATCCGACGTCAGCAGGGTGGCGGCCTGCCCGAAGAGGAATTTGTTCAGCCCGGCCTGGCGCGCGTCCGGCAGGCTCTGAGTAAAGGTGAGCAGCATCATGCCAAAGCCAAAGAACACCGAGAGCACCAGCCCCAGGGCGCTGTCCTGCGAAATGCGCGTGCGCCGCTGCAAAAACTGCATGATCAGCACGCCCAACCAGCCGGCTGCCAGCGCGCCCAGCAGCAGCACCAGCGGCGATTTGCTGCGCGTGATCAGAAACGCCAGCACCACGCCGGGCAGCGCCGCATGCGAGATGGCGTCGCCCAGCAGGCTCTGACGGCGCAGCAGGGCAAAACTGCCCAGCACGCCCGAAACCGCGCCCAGCAGCACCGCGCCCAGCGCCACCGTGCGCAGGGTGTAATCGAAGAAGAGGTCGGTTAGCAGGTTCATGGCGCAACTCCGTTGACCCCGCCCAGCAGCGCCAGCCGCCCGCCGTAAGCCCTGCGCAGATTGGCCTCGCTGAACACCTCTGCCACCGGACCGCTGGCGATGCGCCGCACGTTGAGCAGCGCAGACCAGTCAAAATACTCCGGCACGGTCTGCAGGTCGTGATGCACCACCAGCACGGTCTTGCCCTGCGCGCGCAGTCCGCGCAGCAGGTCAATGATGGCGCGTTCGGTCACCGCGTCCACCCCCTGCAGCGGCTCGTCCATCAGGTAGATGTCGGCCTGCTGGACCAGGGCGCGCGCCAGAAAAACGCGCTGCTGCTGCCCGCCGGAAAGCTGGTTGATCTGCCGCCCGGCGAAATCGGCCATACCCATGCGCTCCAGCGCCTCCAGCGAGCGGGCGTGCTCCTTCGCGCCAGGACGGCGCAGCCAGCCCAGCTGCCCGTAGGTGCCCATGCCGACCACATCCAGCACCGAGGTGGGAAAGTCCCAGTCCACACTGGAGCGCTGCGGCACATAGGCCACGCGGCGCAGCTGTTCGCGGTAGGGTTTGCCAAACACCAGCACCTGCCCGGCGGTCGGACGGATGAGGCCCAGGATGGAGCGCAGCAGGGTGGTTTTTCCGGCGCCGTTGGGGCCGACCAGGGCCATCAACACTCCGGTGGGCACGTCCAGGTCGATGTCCCACAACACGGGCTTGTCCTGGTAGGCGACGGTCAGGTCGCTGACTTGAATGGCGATATTGCTCATGGTTGACCTGCCTGGCCAGACAGGGCCGCCACAATCGTGTCGATGTTGTAGCGCACCATGCCGGTGTAGCTGCCCTCCGGCTTGCCGGGGTCGCCCATGGCGTCCGAGAAGAGCGATCCGCCGATCATCACCTGCCAGCCGCGCGACTCCACGGCAGCTTTGACCGCCTCGATGTTGCGCTGCGGCACGGAGGATTCGATGAATACCGCCGGGATCTGGCGCTCCACGATGAAATCGGCCAGGGCCTGCACATCCGAAGCGCCCGCCTCCGACTCGGTGGAGATGCCCTGCAGCCCGCGCACGGTGAAACCGTAGGCGCGCCCGAAATATTCAAACGCATCGTGGGCGGTGATCAGCACGCGCTTCTCTTCGGGCAGGCTGGCAGCCCGCTCGCGCACATAGGCATCCAGCTCCTGCAGCTGGGCGCGGTAGGACTCGGCGTTGGCGTTGTAGAGGTCAGCCGAAGTGGGGTCGAGTTTGATCAGCGCGTCGCGCACCACGTCGATGGTTTGCAGCCAGAGAGTCACATCGAACCAGACGTGCGGGTCATAATTGCCGGCGAACTGTGGGGGTGTATTCAGGCTGGCGCGGTCGATCGCGTCGGTCACTGCCACCACCGGGCGTTCCTCGCCCATCTTCTCCAGCACCGTGCTCATGCCGGCTTCCAGGTGCAGGCCGTTGTAAAAGATGATGTCGGCGTCCTGCAGGGCGCGCACGTCGCTCTCGCGGGCCTTGTAGAGGTGGGGGTCCACGCCGGGGCCCATCAGCCCGGTCACGGTTACCCGTTCGCCGCCGATGTTGCGCGCCAGGTCTGCCACCATGCTGGTGGTGGCGGTGACGCGAATGGGACGGTCGGTCAGGTTTTGCGAAGCAGACGCCGGCGCTGGAGCGCAAGCGGTGAGGGTGAGGATCACGATTAGAGAAAACAACACAACAGTTTTCATGGTTTACTCCGTTTTTGGTTGTGCTAATTTATTATTTAGCCTATGCTAAATAATATCAAATAGGATAAGTTTTGTCAAGAATGAGATGGAAACCGTGTCATCGCAACCCGCCTGTCATCGCGAGCGAACCCTCCGGGCGAGCGTGGCGATCTCCCGCCCAGCAACCCTCCGAGGCGGAGATTGCTTCGTCGCCTCCTGCGGAGGCGACTCGCAACGACACCCACCCCGCAGTTCACCGCCCGAACCCCAACTGCTTTTTATGCATCAGAGTGGTGTACAATTCCCCATAAGCCTTGATTGGCTTCCAAAAAACCGTTATTCTAAACAAATCTGGAACTTTTCCGCGCGAGCCGTCGTCATTATCCTATTCACATGAAATCAACCAAGGATGATCTGCATGTCAAACATTGAAGAATACGATCTGCCTGAACAACCCAAGCGCCGCCTGCGGTTTGATTGGATCCTGCCGACCCTGTTTCGGCCGGGCAAAACCCTGCGCGAGATCGCCGGTTACGAGGCTTCCACCTGGCTGGTGCCTGTGGTGCTGCTCAGCCTGCTGGTGATCATCAGTGCGTTTGTGGCCCAGCCGCTGCGCACCCAGGCTGCCCTGGCGATGCCGGTGGAGCCGCCCGCCGACTTCCAATACTGGACGCCGGATATGCAGCAGGAATGGATGAACGCCAACCAGCCCAACACCTCCTTCCTCTTTATGGTGGGTTTCCCCGCCCTGACCGGCCTGGCAGGCGTGTGGATTGGCTGGTTCCTGGTGGCGGCGTTGATGCACGTCACGCTCACCCTTTCGGGCAGCCGCGGTTCGCGCGTGGTGGATTTCAGCCTGGCGGGCTGGAGCCTGATGCCGCTGGCGGTGCGCGAGGTGGTGCGCATTGTCGCCATGCTGGTCACGCGCCAGTTGATCGCCAACCCGGGTTTTTCAGGCTTCATGCCCGCAGAAGTCACCGGCGGGATGGCCTACCTGTCTTCGCTGCTGACCCTGCTAGATATCTACCTGGTCTGGCAGGTGGTGCTGCTCTTCCTGGGCGCACGCGCCAGCTCAGGGCTGTCGCGCGCCAAGACGTTCACCGCGGTGTTGACGGCGGTGGTGCTGGTACTGGCGCTGCAGGCGCTGCCGGGCTTCATCGGCGCGCAGCTTGCGGGCCTGAGCGTCAATTCGCCGTTTTTCTTCTTCTAAAACGGTACACGGAAACGGTGTAATGGAGTCTACAGCTTTTATTCAGATCAACGGGCTGCGCAAAACCTTTGTGATGGGTCGGAC
>JACRAG010000151.1 GCA_016213455.1 Anaerolineae bacterium
CCAGGCGGGCATGCACCGCAAACCAGCGCGTGATGTTGCGGGCCAGTGCTCCGGAAAGAAGCGACAGGGCCAGCAGCGGCAGGCCGAAACCCAGACCAAACCACAGGAAGGTGGAAAGCCGGCCCAGCGCTTCGCCTGCGGTGAGGGAGATGGCGAAGATGCCAACCACCAGCGGCCCCGAGCAGGGCAGCGCGATCGGTCCGTACAGCAGCCCATACACGAAAGCGTTGGCGAAGGGGTTGCGCAGCGCGGGCACCTGCAGCTGCGGCAGCAGCTTGAAGGGGTTTTTATCCATCAAGAGCAGCACCCCGAGGGTGATCAATGCCAGGTCGGCGAGGGGGATGACCACCGAAAGCGCGCGTCCGATGGATAGGGAGAGCAGCGCGATGATCAGGCCCAGCGCAAGCATCATCGATAGCACCCCCAACAGGACGAAGAAGCCCAGAAAAAAGCGGCTTTTGCCCATTGTGCCGTTGTGCGCGCCGCTCAGGTAGGCCAGGTAGCCGGGGTAGAGCGGCAGAATGCATGGGCTGGCGCTGGCGAGCAGGCCGAGGCTGACGGAGGTGAAAATGGCTTCAAAGTTCATGGGCGGATCTCCCCTTGGCAGGGTGGAAAGAATGACAGGGCAGCGTGAATTGCGCGCGCTGCCCTGTGGATTGGGGTGGGCTACATGCCTTCGGTCAAGAAGGGCTCGAGGAAAGCCTTCAACTCGTCCGCGCTTTTGATGCCAAAGGGCAGGGTATGGACTTCACCTTTGCGGTCGATGATCAGCATGGGCGTGGAGGGCGGGTTGATGAACTGGTTGCCGTACAGGCTGCTGATCTCGTTGATCACATCCGCCGGGGCGACGGCATACACCCAGTCAAAGCCGTTGCTGTCGGTATAGGCTTTCAAGTCGGCGGCGTTTTCATTGGGGTCGATATCCAGCCCGATCGAGACCAGGTCTTTGTTCACCCCCAATGCTTCGTGCAGCGCTTTCACTTCGTTCTGCTGCTTCTTGCAGTTGGAGCACCAGATCGCCATGGTTTCCACCAGCACGACCTTGCCTTTGAAATCGGCGATGGTGAAGGTTTCATCGCTGCGCACGTTGGTCAGGCTGGCGCTGAACCAGGCTGGCGCATCCATCATTTTATCTTCCATCGCTTCGGGCGTAGCCTTTGATTTGTCCATCATGGCGTCTGTTGGTTTTTCCATCGCCGCCTCAGTTGGCTTCTCCATCATGGCTTCGGTGGGCTTTTCCATCATCGCCTCAGTGGGTTTTTCCACCCTGGTGTCGGCAGCCGGCGCGCAGGCTGCCAGCACAAAGATCAAAATCATCAAAACGAGCAACCCTTTGTGTTTCATTTGTGTCTCCTTTGTTCGAGTTTCCGTCATCATAGCGGAGAACGATTAAGATTTTCAGGGTGAAACCTTATGGGAAGGTGAACGCTGCTTAAGATTTGTGTAATAATTTTCTTATACAATTCCATCCAGGCCAGGGTGTTTGGACCGCCCTTCCACATGACCAGGAATTTTGCATGTCCTTGAGGTTTGCATGACCCACATTGTCGTCGTCGAAGATGAGCCGGATATCAGCCAGGTGGTCAGCCTGTATTTGAAGCGCGCCGGGTTCAGTGTCACCGCTTTCACGGATGGATTGGGTGCCTTGAACGCGCTCATCGCCGCTCCGGCAGACCTGGTGATTCTGGATGTGATGCTGCCCGGCATGGACGGCTTCACTGTGATGCGGCAGCTGCGCGACCGGTCGGATATCCCCATCATTCTGGTCACATCCCGGCGCGAGGAGACCGACCGCATCGCCGGGTTGGAATTGGGCGCGGACGACTATGTGGTCAAACCATTCAGCCCGCAGGAACTGGTCAGCCGCGTGCGGGCTGTGCTGCGGCGCGCCCGCTCCGCAGTGGAGGACAGCCAGGAAGTGGCGTTGACGGTTGGGGGGTTGACGATCAATCCACAGACGCGCGTGGTCACCCAGGAGGCGCGGGAAATATCCCTGACAGCCAAAGAGTTTGATATGCTGTATCATTTTGCGCAGCATCCGCGCCAGGTTTTCAGTCGCGATCAGTTGCTGGAAAATGTGTGGGGCCTGGCGGATTACATCGACCCCGGCACGGTGACCGTGCATATCCGCCGTCTGCGTGAAAAAATTGAAAAAGATCCGGCCGCGCCCGTGCATTTGTTGACGGTGTGGGGCGTAGGATACAAATTCGAGCCGTAAAATCATGCGAAAAAACCATTCCCGCGCATTTGCTTTGACCAGCGGCATCAGTGTGGTGCTGCTGGTGTCGTTGGGCTTTTTCTACTGGCTGATGCGCCCGCCCATGGGTGACCTGGGGCACATGGCGCAGTTTCTATCCATCACGGCGGGCATCTCCATTGTGATTGGTTTTGGCGCATACCGGCTGGGCTGGTTGGAGCGCGCGCCTTCACTGCGCTGGACGCTGGGGGGCACTTATGTGCTGGCGAGCCTGCTAACCTTCTTTAATGTATGGATCACAGCCCGTTTGATGTTCGCCAGTGACCATGATTTGCAGCTGGCGACCGTGCTGCTGGTGTTCGCCGGGGGCATCGCGGTGGCGTTGGGCAGCTTTTTTGCCAGTACCCTCACCGAGCGGCTGCTGCG
>JACRAG010000152.1 GCA_016213455.1 Anaerolineae bacterium
AGGCGACCGAGCAGTTCATCCAGCAGCTTGGGCGCCAGGGTCAGCGGGTCGCCGCCAGAGAGCAGCACGTCGCGCACCTGGGGGGTGCGGCGCAGGTATTCGAGCTGCATCTCAAATTCGGCGCGTGAGAAGGTGGCTGAGGGGTCACCGACAATGCGCGAGCGGGTGCAGTAGCGGCAATATGAGGCGCACTGGGTGGTGACCAGCATCAACACCCGGTCGGGGTAGCGGTGGACCAGGCCCGGAACCGGCGAATGACGGTCTTCAGCCAGGGAGTCTTCCATCATACCGGTAAACGGCACAATTTCATCCGCGCGCGGCACCACCTGGAGGCGAATGGGATCGTCCAGGTCGTCGGGATTCATCAGCGATGCAAAATAGGGGGTGATGTCCACCCGGAATAGCCCCTGCGTGGAGAGCGCTTTGCGCTCACTGTCGCTGAGCGAGAGGACTTTTTCAAAATCCTCGGCTGAGTTAAGCCGGTTGCTCAACTGCCAGCGCCAGTCGTTCCACTTTTCGTCCGGCACATCGCGATAGATGCTTGCGCGTTGGTTGTACGGAAATTTGAAAGGTGACATGCGGCCTCCTGCATTGATTCTACGGGAGGAATGGGCAATGGTCAACAACGAAACGAAGGTCAGGTGAGGCTTGTGACAAAAGCCGGAGTATGGAAGCGTCGTTTACCGCAGGGCGGCCCGACTCTTACTCAAAAAGAGGCTTGACATTTCTTGTAATGAGGATATAATTAGTATTAATAGAAATTAAGTTCTATAAAGCAAGGAGAAAGGCGATGTCTCAATTCATCAATATCAACGTGGTGCAGATCAACGTGCGCGACTGGGAAAAGGCCAAGAAATTCTACGCGGACGTGTTGGAATGGCCCGTAGTATTCAGCAGCGATGAATTCGGCTGGCACGAATTCGGGGTGGACAATGCTTCGCACATCGCGCTGAATCATTGGAAGAGCGCGGACCCGCTGCCCAGCAGTGGGACGATTGTGGTCTTTTCGGTTGAAAATGCGCACGCCACGGCCAAAAACCTGCGCGAGCGCGGCGTGAAAGTGGATGAGGTGATCGACATCCCCGGCATGGTTTCCTACGGCACATTCTACGATCCAGAAGGTAATTCGCTGCAGTTCGCCTCCAACCTGGCGGGTTGACCCACAGCGTTTACCCGGCTCTCTAACCATTCCAACACAAAACCGGCCGTGAGGCCGGTTTTTGATTCCAGTGTGGCAGGCGATTATTGGTCTTGCAGCGGCGTGGCGCCGGTTTCAGTGCGCAGCATCAGGGCAGCGCATGCTGCCAGTACATAACTGGCGGCAAAGACGGTCAACGGCAGGGCCAGGCTGGCGCCCATCAGCAGCGCGCCCAGGCTGGGAGCCAGCGCGCCGGCGATGCGGGTGAACCCGCTGGCTGCGCCCATGCCGGTGCCGCGTAAATTGGTCGGGTAAACCTCCGGGGTATAGGCGTACAGCGCGCCCCAGGCGCCCAGGGTGAAGAAGGACATCCAGATGCCCATGCCGACCACCCAGGTGAGTGAGTTGGCGGCGGCAAAGAGAAAGGTGAAGAACCCGGAAGCCGCCAGGTAGGCAGCCAGCGTCTTGCGCCGCCCCCAGCGCTCCACCAGCCAGGCCGCCGAGAAGTAACCCGGGAGCTGCGCCAGCGCCAGGATGAAGGCGTTCTGGTAAACCGTGAGCAAGGGCAGGCCGGAAGCGCGGAAATAGTTCGGCATCCAGGTGAACACGCCGTAGTAACCCAGTGAGATGGCGAACCAGATCAACCACAGCAGCAGGGTGGTGCGGCGCAGGCGCGGTTTGAGCAGGTCCGCGGTACGCGAGGGCGCGGGGGCTGCAACCGGCGCCAGCTTGAAAGCGCCCAGATCGCGCCCGTTGGCTTTCGCCACCTGGCGCAGCACGGCCGCAGCCTGCTCGGTTTTACCGTTGACCAGCAGGTAGCGCGGGGATTCGGGGATATGCCGGCGGATGAAGAAAATGATCAGGCCCGGTACCGCCGAGATGGCGAGCAGCCAGCGCCAGCCCAGCCAGGGCACAATCAACCAGGCCAGCCCGGCAGCCAGCACGGCGCCCAGCGCCCAAAAGGATTCCAGCAGCACCAGGTAGCGCCCGCGTTTGGCGGTGGGCAGGTATTCGGCGAAAATGGCGTAGTCCACCGGCAGGGTGCCGCCCACGCCAAAACCGGTCAGGGCGCGCAGGGCCACCAGCCAGCCAAAACTGGGCGCAAAGGCCGAAGCCAACCCGAAGACCGAATCGATGGCGACGGTCGACATGAAACCGATCTTGCGTCCCGCCAGGTCGCTCAGGCGTCCCCACACCCAGGCGCCTGCCAGCATGCCCAAAAAGATGGCTGTCCCCAGCAGGCCTTTTTGCGCGTTGGTCAGGTTCCATTCACTGCCAATTTGCGGCAGGGCAAAGGAGATGAGCAGCACTTCCATGGCATCGGCTGCCCAGCCCAATCCACAAATCAACATCAGCCGCTGTTGGAAACGGCCAAAACCGGCCTGTTCAATCGCCAGGTCGAAGGTCAATGTTTTTTCAATGCTCATCGTGCTCCTCCGTGAAGGGGCTATTATACCCAATATGTGTATTTTGTACACTAAATCCAGGGTAGTTTTCTTAATGAATTTGATTCACTTTTGGGCATTCCCGGGAAACCAAAAATGATAGAATGAAATCTGCTAATGGAAATAAAAGATATCGTGAATGGCAGGTTTTGCTCCCCATTCCTGCGATCAAAATGCCGCATCGATGCCGGTTTGTGTAGTTACCCTGCCTGATCTATTCTGAGTCAAACCTGGATCTGTATGAACAAACCTTCTCGCCGTGATCGCTGGATCAGACTTTTGCTCATCCTGGCCCTTCTGGCCGGGTTATGGATTTCGCCTGTTTCGGCTCAACAGGAAACCGGCAGCGTCGATTACCTGGTGGACGCCGGCAATCCGGCGGCGCTGGATTGGCTTTCTGCCGCCGGCGCTGTGCAGCTGGTTGATTATGGGACGTTTGCGCTGTGGCGCGCGCCGCAACAACCCGCACTGCGCGGCCTGGCGGATGCAATCCTTCCGCCTGGGGTGACGCGGGCTTCCCAGAGCGTGTATTTGCGCGGGCGGACTCTCGATACGTCGCTGACGCAGCCGGAACCGCAGATCCCGGCGGCGCTTCGCCAGCGCGCCGGCGCGGCTGGCGCACAGCTGTGGCTGGTACAGTTCGTTGGCCCACCGCAGGATGCCTGGCTGGATGCGCTGGCAGCCAACGGGCTGGAAGTGGTGGCGTATGTGCCCGATTATGCTTACATTGTGCGCGGTGCTGCTCCTGAGACCCAGTTGGGGCAGATCAAGGAGTTGAATGGGCTGGTGCGCTGGCAGGGCGCTTTCCATCCGGCCTACCGCCTGGCACCGGGCCTGGACCAGGTGGACGCGGCGCAGGCAGTGGATGTGACGGTGCAGGTGCTCAACGGACCGGGCGCGGCAGAGACGCTGCGGCAGGTTCAGGCGCTGTCGCTGGCGACGCTGGCTGGACCGGAAGATGTGCTTAACCTGCTGAATGTGCGCCTGCGTGTGCAGGCCGACCAGTTGACGGCGCTGGCCAGTTTGCCAGATGTGCTGAATGTGGAGCCGTATGTTGCGCCCGGGTTGAATGACGAAATTCAAGGCCAGGTGATGGCGGGCAACATCGCCAACCTGGGCGGCAACACCGTCGCATCCGGGACGGGTTACCTGACCTGGCTGACTGGCAAGGGTTTCCCCACCGACCCGGCGGCTTATCCGGTGCTGGACATCACCGATGACGGGATTGACAATGGCAATGCGGCCGGCGTGCTGCACGCCGATTTTTACCGGTTGGGTTCCAAGAGCAACCCCGATCGGGTTCCCTACATTGCCAACTGCACCGCGGATGCCTCCGGCAACGCGGTGGGGGGGCACGGTAATCTCAACGCGGGCATCGCCGCCGGCTACAATACGCTGACCGGTTTTCCATATGAAGATGGCGCGGGATATAACTTCGGCCTGGGCATTTCGCCGTACGGGCCGATTGCAGGGACCAAGGTGTTCAGCAACGCCGGTTCATTCGACGCTTCGGTCTGCGGCAACACCTACACCGGGATCGTCAACCTGTCCTACACCAGCGGGGCGCGCATTACCTCCAACAGTTGGGGCGCCAATACATTCGGCGCCTACACCTCCGACGCGCAAACGTATGATTACCTGACCCGCGATGCCTCCTCCTCCACGCCCGGCTGGCAGCCCATGTTGCACATTTTCTCAGCAGGCAATGCCGGCTCAGGTTCTCCAACGGTTGGTTCGCCGGGCACAGCCAAAAATGTGCTGACGGTGGGCGCGGCGGAAAATCCGCGTGACCAGGGCACCTATGACGGCTGTGGCGAGCTTAACGGCAACAACGCCAACGATATTGCCACCTTTTCCTCGCGGGGCGCGGCTGACGGGCGCGCCAAGCCGGATATCGTGGCGCCTGGCACACATGTGATGGGCCCGGCTTCGCAGGACCCCGGTTTTGACGGCAGCGGCGTTTGCGGCGCCTCATCATCCAGGTATTACCCCGCCGGGCAGACGCTCTACACCTGGTCGTCCGGCACCAGCCACTCGGCGCCGGCGGTAGCGGGGGCGGCGCAGTTGACTTATGAGTATTACCAGCGCGTGTTGAAACCCGGTTCGGAGCCCAGCCCGGCCATGCTCAAGGCGCTGCTGTTGAATACGCCGCGCTATTTGGATGGCGTGGCAGCCGGGGGTAACCTGCCCGGGCTGGCGCAGGGTTGGGGCATGGTGGACCTGGGCATGGCTTTTGACCCGGCTGCGCGATTCCTGCTGGACCAGACGCAGGTATTCTCCGCCACCGGCGGAGTGTATTCGCTGAACGGGAGTGTCAACAACGCCGCCTATCCTTTACGGGTCA
This sequence comes from Anaerolineae bacterium, assembly GCA_016213455.1. Lineage (GTDB taxonomy): Bacteria > Chloroflexota > Anaerolineae > Anaerolineales > Anaerolineaceae > Anaerolinea. Next base: position 4,928 of record JACRAG010000152.1, read on the forward strand.
GCCTGGTGTGGTCGGACGCGCCGGGATCGGCGGTGTCGGGCAATGCGCTGGTGAACAATCTGAATCTGGAAGTCATCCTGAACGGCGTGACCTACAAGGGCAATGTGTTCGGCGGAGATGCCTCCGTCACCGGTGGAACGGCGGACACGTTGAATAATGTCGAAAATGTCTTCCTGCCCGCGGGAACGACCGGCAATTTTGAGGTGCGCGTGACCGCCGCCAGCATTGCCGGGGATGGCTTGCCGGGGAATGGCGACGGCACCGATCAGGATTTTGCGCTGGTGGTGTACAACTATGGTGCAACAGCGCCGCTGCTGGATACCAGCGCCTTGCGCTGGTATCCGGTTTCGGGCAACGGCAACGGGGTGGTGGAGCCGGGAGATGTGATGGATCTGGAAGTGGACCTGTCCAACCTGGCTGGCGCGCCAACCGCCACCGGCATTTCCGCCACGCTCGCCAGCACCAGCGGTCCACTGGTGGTGACCAGCGCCGCCTCGGCGTACCCGGATATTCCCGGTGGAGCAGTGCGGGCCAATACGACCCGTTTCCGGGTCTCATTGGACGCCGGCGTAGCCTGTGGGACGCCGTCCAACCTGTCGTTGACGGTCAATTATGCGCAGGGAACAGTGGTGATTGACCTGCCCACGATCACGGGGGCTTATCTCAGCAACTTTATGTCGTCTTTCGCCTATACAGGCCTGCCGGTGAACATCCCGGATAATAACACCGGCGGGATCAATTTACCCCTATCGGTAACGACCGCGCTGGATCCGGCAGCCATCTCGGTGAATGTCTCCATCACACATTCCTGGGTGAGTGACCTCAAGCTCAGCCTGACCAAATCCGGTGGGCCGACCATTTTATTGTCGAACCGGCGCGGCGCTAGTGGCGACAACTATGCCAATGTCACATTCATCGACAGCGCATCTGTGGCGATCAGCAGTATCACCACATCTACCAACCTGACCGGTCCGTACCGGCCTGAACAGCCGCTTTCCACGTTCCTGCCGGGTTCATCGGCTGGCACCTGGATTTTGAATGTTGCGGATGTGGTGGCTTTGGATGCCGGTTCGATCACTGCTTACAGCGTGGGTTTCTCCCGGCCATTTTGCGTGAGCGACACGCATTATTTCCCGGTGATCATGCGCTGATCGTTCTGACAAATCCAACCAAAAAGGCTGCGCCCGGTTCGGTGCAGCCTTTTTCTTTGTTGGAGCGCAAATTTAGCGCAGGGTGAGCAGATAGCTGATCACCGCCGTGCCGCCGCCGAGAATGACGCCACTGACGACCTGCAGCGGGGTGTGCCCGATGACTTCCTTCAACTCCTGTTCCGAGATGGGCTGACCGGAAAACAGTTCGTCGATGATCTGGTTGATTGCCACCGCATGCCTGCCGGCTTCGCGGCGCACACCGGCGGCGTCATACACCACGATCATCGCGATGGCGACCGCCAGGGCGAATGCCGGGGTTTCGAAACCGTGAAAGAAACCGATAGCCAGCATGGTGCTGACGATCAACGCGGAGTGCGAGGAGGGGTTGCCGCCGCTGCTGAACCACAACCCCAGCGAGAAGCGCTTCGTTTGCGGAAATTCCAGGAAGGGTTTCAAAAACTGCGCCAGGAACCAGGCGATGATCGCCGTCCAGAGAATGCGATTGCTTAACAATGCGTCCAGCATGATCAGGCTTCGCTTTCTTCCAGGTCGTTGACCTGGCGGACGCGCAACTCGGCCTGATTGAGCAGTTCGGCGCAGCGGCGCGCCAGCCGCTGACCGCGTTCAAACAGCGCCAGCGACTCTTCCAGGCTGGCCTGACCGGTTTCCAGTTGGGTGATGGTCTCTTCCAGCTCTTTCACGGCGGCTTCGTAGTTCAGTTGGGATACATCCAGATCGGTCATGAGGTTTGCTCCACGTGGGTAATGTTGGCGGTCAGGGTACCGTCAGCCAGCCGGATCTGCACCGGCTCGGGTGGGAGGGCGTTGGCGGCGCGAGTCAACAGCGAACCATCCGGGCGCTGCACCAGGGCGTAGCCGCGCTGCAGCACTTCCAGTGGATTGAGCGCCTTGAGACGCGCGCTCAATCCGTCCAAAGCCGCGCGCTGCATGGACAGATGCACCTGCGCTGCGCGTTTCAGGCGCAGCTGCGCGGCATCCAGGCGCTGGGCTTCATCCAGCAGGTTGCGCTCCGGCGAATGACGCAGCAGCCGGGATTGCAGCAAGGCCTGTTCGGCGCGTAGTTCTCCCAGGCGGATGACTGCTGCGCTCACCAGCCGGTTTTGCAGGCGTTCCAGGCCGATGATTAAATCGGCCCGGTCGGGGGTTGCCAGGGCAGCCGCGCCGGTGGGGGTGGGGGCGCGCAGGTCGGCGGCAAAATCCACCAGGGTGACATCCGTTTCGTGCCCCACGCCGGTGACGATGGGCACCGCTGAAGCCGCCACGGCGCGCACCACGCTCTCGTCATTAAACGCCCACAGGTCTTCGATGGAGCCGCCGCCGCGGGCCAGGATGATCACATCCGGCGGGGGCGACAGGCGGTTGAGGCTTTGAATGGCTGCCACCAGGCGCGGCGGGGCTTCGTCTCCCTGCACGGGGCTGGGCGCCAGCAGCACATCAGCCAGCGGGTAACGCCGTGCCAGGGTGTTGAGCATATCCTGCAGGGCGGCGCCGGTGGGCGAGGTGACCAGCCCGATGCGCTGCGGCAGCGCAGGCAGGGGGCGTTTGCGGGATTCCTCAAACAGGCCGTCTGCTTCCAGGCGGGCTTTGAGGCGCAGAAATTCCTGGTAGAGGTAACCTTCGCCGGCAGGTCGCACCGCGTCGATGTAGAGCTGGTAGGCGCCGTCGCGCTCATACAGCCCGATTGCGCCGTGTGCTTCCACCGCCATGCCGTTCTGCAGTGGAATGCGAATGCGCAGCGCGGTGGTGCGCCAGATGACGCACTTGAGCGCGGCGTAGGCGTCCTTGAGGGTCAAATAGACATGCCCGGAGGAGGCACGGGTGAAGTTGGAGATTTCACCCTGCACCCACACATCCTGCAAAATGGCATCAGCCTCCAGCAGTTCGCGCAAATAGCGCGTCAGGCCGGATACGCTGAGGGAGGAGGGTTGGAAAAGCGGGAGCGCCATCATACCGGATAAAGATACCAGCCTCCCGCCCGGCTGTCAATTTATTTTTGTGCTACAATACTTTCACTTCATGTTTGTGTCAGTTCTTTGATAATTCACTCCCCGACAGGTAATCTGGCTGTGGTTTGACCAACTCCAAATAGGAAGGGACGGGTTCGATGGAAACTTTGTGGTCGCCATGGCGGATGAGGTATATGATGAATTCAAACAAGCCGAGTGAATGCATCTTTTGTAAGGCGGTGCAGGACGAGGACGACCTAGAAAGCCTGGTTGTTCTGCGGCGGAAGAATGCGTTTGTCATCCTCAACCGTTTCCCCTATACTACCGGGCACATTATGATCGTGCCGTACGCGCATGTCGACTCCATCGAAGCGTTGGACAGCGAGACTCGCGCCGAATTGATGGATTTGATGGCTGAAATGATGATTCTGCTGCGTGAATTGTATAACCCGCAGGCCTTTAATATCGGCGCCAACATCGGCACGGCTGCCGGCGCCGGCATTGCTTCGCATGTGCATTTGCATGTGGTGCCGCGCTGGAACGGCGACACCAATTTCATGTCCACCATCGGCGAGACCCGCGTGCTGCCGGAAGAACTGCCGGTGACTTTCGAACGCATTCGCGAGAAGCTGCATCAAAGCTAACAAAAAAGAGGCGGTCAAACCGCCTCTTTTTTGTTGGTGCCGGGTCCGCCGGATTACGGCGCGACCATATCCACGAAGCTGACTTTACCATCCTTCACCTGCAGGATGGCGGCGGGTTTGACCGGGTTGTGCTTGTCGTCAAAGACGATGCGACCGGTGACACCCTCAAATTCGGCTTTCGCCAGCATTTCGGCAACCTTCTGGGGGTTGTCCTCGCCGGTTTTGGCGATGGTGTCCAGCAGCAGGTTGGTGGCGTCATACGCCATGGTGCCGATCGAGTCAGGCACCTGGTCGAATTTTTCCTGGTACTTCTTGACCCAATCCTGAACCACCGGGCGCGGATCCTCGGGGGAGTAGAAATTGGAGAAGTAGCTGCCATCCGTCGCTGTCAAGTCCAGGTCGGCAGA
>JACRAG010000154.1 GCA_016213455.1 Anaerolineae bacterium
CGCGCACAAACATATATCCGGGAAAATAGGCTTTGATCTTGCGCGCCCGTGGATTGACCGGGTTGACGCGAATGCGCGGGTAAAACACCTCCACATCGCGCGCCGTCAACTCAGACAGCAGCGCATCTTCCCGGTGAGGTTTGCTTTGCATGACGTACCAGGTCAGTCCAGCCACATTAATCCTTTTCAAAAACCAGATCAAAATTTAACGTTTGCGTCAATGTGCCTTCCCAAATCCATTCGCCCGGGGTTTCGCCACGCCGCCAGTTGAACTCGCTGCGCAGGGTCAGATCTTGTGGCGCAAAGATTACCACGCGCCCCACCCACCCCGTCACGCCAGCCTGTTTTTGCCAGCGCAGGTGATACGTCAACCCGCCGGCGTCCTGCTTGACCACCCCGGGAGGAAGATCATATTGTAACCCAACCTGGTTGCGCTCACCGGCAGGCACCACCAGCAAACCATCCCATTGGGTCGTTGCGCCTTCCGCTTGCGCAGCGCCCACTCCACCCGGATATCCTTGCCCGCCGATCAACCAGGCTGCCGGCACGGCTTTCACGTCGCTCCGGGTCAAACGGGTGCCCGGAGCCGTCAGAATGCGGAAATAATTCCAATAACATCCATTCTGCAGCTCGACGTAAGTCAGACCCTCGCCGGTGGAATGGCTGCAAACGCTTTTGACCGGCGCTGAACTTTGATAGGTCAGGTTCAACTCTGCACGCGGAGCGCTCGCATCGGTCAGGTCAACCCGGTATTCCAGCACGCGCTCAATGCTGAAATCCGCCTTGTTGAATCCCAGGTTGGAATCCACCACCATCAAAAAATCATTCTGCCTGGGGTCAATCCGGCTGTCCAGGTTGGCATCCGCCAGCGCCTGCTGCGCATTGGCATTCTTGAGATACATGGAGACATGCCCGGTTTCCATCTGGCGCAGCAGTTCGCGACCCAGGCGCGTCAGATCCAGCGGATTGGACAGGCCCAGTACCTTTGCCAGCACAGCCTTGCCCAATTTGCCGGTGAAGCTTTTGTGTTCATCGGAAAAATCCGTGGCAATTTCTCCATCCTGTCGGGGCGTCCATGCATTTTCCATATACAAAATAACATTGACAGATGTGACCGGTTCATCCACGCCTTCCACCTGCACCGCGCCCAGTGGATCCAGGATATCGCGCAGAGCTTGCTGGTCAAACGCGATCACCCCATCCACAGCAATGCCAGTGGATGCCGCATAAAGCTCACTCACCTGCTGCGCCGCGGTAGGGAAATCCGGTGACCAGTTGGCATCCTTCGGCAGCCACTGCTTGACCAGCATATAGTTTGCCAACGGCTCCGGCGGGGCTGGATAATTGGTCTGCGGATTGGTCACATCCTTAGAATCGACCATTTCGAAGGAGACCACCTTGCCATTTTGCACCCGCACCAGGCCGAAATTGGAGATAAAACCGCCCGATCCGCGCAATTCATCTTTATTTTGCGCCATCACCAGGTACACCTGTTCATGTGTGGCGCCACCCAAATCTCCCAATTCGGACAAAAGTCCCAAACCGGCCTGCATCGAAGAAAAATTGGCGTTAACCGCATCCAATAATCGACGAAAATCATTCGGTAAGACTGCTGGATTTAACCGCTCGCGTACCTCCGCCGCCCGATTGATCCGCACCCGGGCTTCCGCCAGCAGCGACTTGTTTTCCGCGGCTGCAGTCGTCATGCGGCTGCCCATATCCTCACCCTGCCCATCCGATTCCATCACCGGCAGCATGGCTTCGATCACCCGGGCTGCTGCTCCCCCTGCCTGCCCAGCAAAGACCATTCCCGGCTCCACCTGCCCCAGGACCGGACCCACACCGGGAACACCGCCGAGCAGATTGCAAATTGGGTACAGCGGAACCAGGGCGTATTGCAGCGCTTCCGCGCTGCGTCCGGCAATGCGAGCCGTCTGCAGCAGCGCTGGACCGTCCAGATCTGCCCCATTCTGATCCGCAGCAGCGCGCAGCACGAGCGCAGAACGATAAAGCGTTATGCCGTGATACCCAATCCACCCCAACCACGCGAGCAGCAATACGGCGATGGCGCTGAAGAGGAGCTTTTTATGTCTGGGTTGCATCGTCGTGTGCCTTCCTCCTGGAGTGAGATGGATGATGGATTAATTATACCGGTCGAATGCAAGCGGAAGGGAACCGGTTTAATACGGTACGTACCTACCCAACAAAATCGCGGGATTGAGCGGATCCACTCGATCCGTCCAATCCCGCTATGGTTACATCAAACGACAGGTCTGATCCTGACACATCGTTCTTCAGCCCGCAATAGCCATCCTCATTATGCGCTCAACTTGAGAGAAAATTCAAGCTGCGGCAGATCAATCCCCGTACAGGCCACCTGCAGTTCCTCATCCAATCCCAGCGCTGCCGGCAGCGCCAGTTTCGCTTCCAGGGCCAGCTCAGGCACTAAAATGGTCGCCTGCCCGCCGAAGCGGTTGACCAGCACGGCTTTCCCCTGCCAGCCAGGTTTGCGCAGCAGGTAAACCAGAGTCCAATGCTTCTCCGAATCGCGTTCGGCCTTGCGCAGTGCCGGAACCACCGCGTCCACCATGCCGATGCGCTCCACCAGCCGGCTTTCATCCTGCAGCGGTTCGCCCTTTAGCCAGGCGCGCAGCTGCTGGTGCACGGTCAGGTCAAGCGCGCGGCGCAGCGGGCTGGTTGCCTGGGAATAACCTGCCAGCCCCAATCCGGCGTGAGGACCGGGCTGCACCCGCACCTGGCTGCGCCGCAAGAATCGCCGCATGGCGAACATGCCTGCCAGTGTGTCGTGCGGGACCACCTCATCTGGTGCATCCTGGTTACTGTACAGGCTGGGGATACGGTGCTCAACAGCAAAGCGCGCCGCTGCCTCTCCCGCCAGGATCATCGACTCTTCAACCACGCGCCGGCTGCGCAGGGTCAGGATGGGGTCGATGAACACCTCGCCTGCTTCATCGACGTGAACGCGAACCTCGGGCAAATCGATATCAATCGCGCCATGGCTCAAGCGATAGGCCCGGCGCAAATCCGCCATGCGCTCCAAACCTGCCAGGGCAGGCTCCGCCATGCGCTGGTTGGCTTGCGCATACGATACGCGTTCCACCCGCACCCAGGAGGGCGTCACTTCCACCGTCTGGATGCTGCCATCCGGCGCCAGGTCGATGCCAAAAGAGAACGCCGGAGAAACCGGCTGCAGCCCCAAGCCCAGCGCGGCGGTCACCGCCTGCGGAAAGAGGTGAATGTGCATCTCTGGCAGGTGCAACGTTTCGGCGCGGGCGCGGGCTTCCTGATCCAGCGCCGAATCCGGCTTCACCAACGCAGACACATCCGCCACATGCACCCAGATACGCTCCC
>JACRAG010000166.1 GCA_016213455.1 Anaerolineae bacterium
GTGCTCTTGTTGGCGGTATCGCAGCTGGTGCGATGTATTATGCAAGCAACCAACAAAGTTTCGATAAAACAGAATTTTGGGTTTCGGTTGGTGGGGGCGCTGCAGCAGGGGCATTCGTCGGTTCAGGATTAGGTATTCTCTCTGCAGCTGCTACAACGGTTGCAGCCGCAACAACTGCCACTGCGATGATTTCCGGAGGATCATCAGCTGCTATCACAGAAGCTATGTATATAGCAGAAAACCAGAATGGTTTTGAATCGGCCCCTTACCTAACAAATGCAGTAGTGTCTGGAAGTGTAGCAGCATTAACTTCCAATCCTTCTATGTCGTTTGCAGGCAAAGTTGCTGTTAACGTTGTAGGGAATGAGATCAGTTACTTAAGCAACACAAAAAGCGATCAATGGTCATTACAAGGAGGACTTGAGGCTGGAGCAGCAGGTGCCTTTAATGCTCTTGCATATGAGGGATTGAATTTTGCTGCAAATGAGTACCTGATGATGAATAGACCAATCGGTGGGTTGGGTTTTCCAGGGCAAGGTTGTCTTTCCTCTTTGGTTGAAGTCGCTGTAAGCGAAAGAGTAAGAACAGGTGTGGGAAACGCATTGTTAGGATTTGGATCTGGTGGAACCACAGCAATTTCGAATTGGGTTAGCCGTAATCTCGTCAAATGGGAGTAGATTATGGGTACTGTTAGTTTAATTGTTGGCAGCTACCTGTTTACCATGTTTACAGTTGTGAAGTTATTACTAATGTTTAAACGGTTCCCTAATTTTAAGCAACAACTCATCGGCTTGGTGACTCTTCCGAATTCTGCTGAAAGAAGAGATGAATGGTTAGTATTTTTTGCCCAAGTAATGGCCCTGTCATGGGTGATTCTTGGAATTGCCATTAATGTTTTTTCATTAGAGACATATTTGGCAGGATTACCTTTGGGAGGTTTGATCCGTCTCATAATTCTATTCTCTCCTGTCTTATTGTTCATCCTCATTTTACGATTGGTCTCAAAAGGTAAATAAAAAGGATTGCGAAGTTTTTTCACCGTGATATACTGACATGACCCAATCGGAGGATAGAGCAACTGCTGGAGAGCAACTCGAGCGTCGGGTGGGTCCGAAGCCAGGGCAGAGGGTTGCGTGTGTCAAGTCCTGCCTCTACCCTTCCTTCTTAGTAACCTTTACTTCGGTGTTGGCGGAATCGGGAGATTTGCCTGGATTTTACCGATGTACAGGTAAGACCTTGAGCTAGCGATTTTATTGAACCCGCGTCGCTCATCTCCCATATGACTTAATCCCCAGCCGATGGAGAGCTTGCCTCTCCACCGGCTGTGTCTAGTCCTCTATTCCACCACCAGCGTGACGCGCAGCTGGTCGCGGTCACGCGAGGAGGGACCGGCGAGGAGTTCAAATTCGCCAGGCTCCACCACGCTGCGCCCTTCAGCGTCCACAATCTGGAAAGACTCCCAGGGCAGTTCGATCTGCACGGTTTTCTTCTCGCCAGGGGCCAGGTGCACGCGGGCAAAGCCTTTGAGGGCTTTGTTCACCCAGGTGACCGAGGTGACTACGTCGGAGACGTACACCTGCACGATCTCCTCGCCGGGGCGCGCGCCGGTGTTTTCCACGTCCACCTGCACCAGCGCGGACTGCCCGCGCGCCAGCCTGTCTGCGCCGAGGCGCAGGTTGGTGTAGCGGTAGCGCGTGTAGCTCAGTCCGTGACCGAAGGGGAAGAGCGGTTCCTGGGTCAGGTCGGCGTAGCGGCTGCCGTGCTGTCCACGCACCTGGCTGTAGAACACCGGCTGCTGGCCCACGTGCACCGGGAAGGAGATGGTGAGTTTGCCGGAGGGGTTGAACAGGCCGAACAGCGCTTCGGCAAGCGCCTGCCCGCCCATCATGCCGGGGTTGAAGCACTCGACGATGGCGGCGGCGCGCTGGACGGCAGGCGGCAGGACGAGCGGTTTGCTGTTGACCAGCACCACCACCAGCGGTTTGCCGGTCTTTTCCAGCGCGTCCAGCAGGGCCAATTGCCCGCCCTGCAGTTCCAGCGTGGCGGTGCATTGTTCTTCGCCGATGAAGCGCAGGTGGTCGCCCACCACCGCCACCACCACGTCGGCAGCCTGGGCCGCATTCACCGCCGCGGGGATGCCGGACAGGTCATCGTCGATGATGGAACAGCCGCGGGCATGCGTGACGGCGCAGCCGGCGGGCGCCAGGGCGCGCAGGCCGTCGAGTACGGTGATGGTTTTCTCGCGCGGGTGTTTGCCGGCTTCGGGCGGGTGCTGCGAGGAGCCCAGCGACCAGTCGCCCAACTGCTGCATATCGTCGTCGGCGTTGGGGCCAACCACGGCAATGGCGCGGACCTGGGCGGGATCGAGCGGCAGCAGGCCGTTGTTCTGCAGCAGCACCAGGCTCTGACGGGCCGCGTCCAGGTTGGCTTCTCGGTGTGCCTGCCGGCCAATCTCCATGGCGGCGCGTTTCAGGTCGGGCCGGCGCGGGTTCTCAAACAGTCCCATGCGGAACTTGAGCGCCAGCAGGCGCGCGCAGGGCGCGTCAATTTCCGCCTCGGACAGGCGTCCGCTGCGCACGGCTTCGATGGCGCCGGGGAAGAACTGCAGGGTGGACATCATGATGTCGTTGCCGGCGCGCACCGCGACGATGGCGGCGTCTGCGTACGTGGCGCACACGCGCTGCTCTTTGACCAGGCGGCCAACATTGTCCCAGTCGGTGACCACCACGCCCTGATAGCCCCATTCATTTTTGAGCACTTCGGTGAGCAGCCAGCGGTTGGCGGTCGAAGGCAGTCCTTCGATGGATTGGTAGCCGGTCATAAAGGTCATCGCGCCGGCGCGGGCCGCCCGCTCAAACGGGGGCAGGAAGTAGCTGCGCAGCTTGCGCCGCGAAAGGTCGGCCTCGGATGCGTCGCGACCGCCCTGGGTTTCGGAGTAGCCGGCATAGTGTTTGGCGGTAGCCAGCACGGCGTTGGAGTCATTCAGGCCCTGGCCCTGGTAGCCGCGGATCATCGCCGCGCCCAGCTCGCCGATCAGGTAGGGGTCCTCACCGAAGGTTTCGCCGACGCGGCCCCAGCGCAGGTCGCGCGTCAGGCACAGGACGGGCGAGAAGGTCCAGTGAATGCCGGTGGGGACCATCTCGGCGGCGGTGACGCGCCCGACCTGTTCGAGCAGCGCCGGGTTCCAGCTGGCAGACAGCGCCAGCTGGGTGGGGAAGATGGTCGCGCCTTTCCAGAAGGAGTGTCCGTGGATGCCGTCCTCGCCGATCAAGAGCGGGATGCCGAGGCGGTTCTGCGCGGCCAGGTCCATGGCGCGGTCGATCTTCTCGCCGAGGATGTGCAGCAGCGAGCCGGGCTGGATGGTGTTGATGAAGGAAAGGTCATCGCTGCGCGCGTCGCACATCATCAACTGACCGACTTTTTCTTCCAGGGTCATGCGGCCAAGCAGGTCGGCGACCCGTTCTTCGACGGTCAGGGCGGGGTTAAGGTAGGCGGGGGTTGTCGTCATAGGGCAATCCTGGGATAAGCGTGAGGCTGGATTTTGCAGATTTCACCGGCGAGGCGCGCCGGGTGAATTCAACGGGTGATTATAGCACGGCCGGGCGGGATGGAAATGACGCAGATTTTCGCAATCCCCAGCGGGTGGAAGGGCGATCGTGGCGATCTCAGGTTGAGAACAATGATTCCGTAGGTCGGTGTCGCGGCGGGAACGGAATAACATGAGTGCGTGCTTCGTCCGCCGTGACGCCGACATCTTTGCCGGTCGGGATGTCGGGTTTCGTGCGGTACGAGGAAGCGTCCTAACGCCGGTTCTGCCCGCCCGAAACCGCGACCTACGAAGACCCTGTTTCATGTCATCGCGGGCGTGGCGGTCTCTCCCGCTTCTCCCGTAGGTTGGGAGGAGGGCGCGTAGAGACCTGGACCACTGCGGTTCATTTGCGCCCGCATCCCAACCCATCCGACCCGGATGTTGGGTTTCGGGCGGATGCCCTCACCCGCGCCGTCCGAGCCCGGCGCACCCTCTCCCGCCGGGAGAGGGTTGGGGTGAGGGTTCCTTCCCCGCGATTTGCGTACGCCACCCCACAACCTGTCATCGCGAGCGAGCCCTTCCGGCGAGCGTGGCGGCCTCCCGCGTCGGGCGGGGCCGGGGGTGGGATTTGCCTTCGTGAAAACCCGGCACCGGATGAATCGGGTACTTGACAGCCCGCGCAAAATGCTTATAATCACACACAATCGCATACATCAAAACGTTGATGAGGACGAGTAAGCGCAGCCAGGTCGGCCCAGAGAGCAGGGAACGGTGAGAACCTGCACGAACAGCCGCGCGGAATGGACCTCGGAGTTGCAGGGAGAACGCATTTGCCAGTAACCCGCGCCGGAGCTGCCACCGTTATCAGGGCAAAGGGTATAAGCGGACAACCGCCGTACCCGCAAGAGTGAGGCTGGCTGATTTCCCCGATTGTGCATCACAACGGGGTTTTTTGTTGATAAGCGGCCTAAGTTGGGTGGCACCACGGACCTTAAGCGTTCGTCCCATGGTTGGACGAACGCTGTTTTGTTTAATCAATCCAATGGAGGATCCTATGTCTCAATTAACCCGTTACATCCTGACCGAAACTGACATCCCGAAATTCTGGTACAACATCGCCGCCGACAGCCCGGTGCCCCCCACGCCTGTGTTGAACCCGATGACCAAGGAACCGGTGACGCCGGACTTCCTCTCGATGATTTTCCCGATGGAAATCATCCTGCAGGAGATCAGCGCAGAACGCTACATCGAGATCCCCGAGGAAGTGCGCGAGGCCTACAAGCTCTACCGGCCTACCCCGTTGATTCGCGCCACCCGGCTGGAGAAGCTGCTGGGCACCCCCGCGCACATCTATTACAAGTACGAGGGCGCGTCACCTTCGGGCAGCCACAAGTCCAACACTGCCATCGCGCAGGCCTACTATAACAAGGTGGCCGGCACGCACGCCATGACCACCGAGACCGGCGCGGGGCAGTGGGGCTCGGCGCTCTCGATGGCCTGCAAGTTCTTCGACATCGCCCTGGAAGTGTACATGGTCAAGGTCTCTTACAACCAGAAGCCCTACCGGCGCTACCTGATGGAGACCTTTGGCGCACAGGTGTTTGCCAGCCCGTCCGACCGCACGGCGGCGGGGCGCGGCATTTTGGCGCAGGACCCGGAAAGCCCCGGCTCACTGGGTATTGCCATCTCCGAAGCGGTGGAAGTGGCAGCGCTCTCCAACGGGGTCAAGAAGTATTCGCTGGGGTCCGTGCTCAACCATGTGCTGCTCCACCAGACTGTGATCGGCGAGGAATGTTTGAAGCAGATGGACATGGCGGGCGAATACCCCGACATGGTGATCGCCTGCGTGGGCGGCGGCTCCAACTTCGGCGGCATCGCGCTGCCCTTCCTGCGCGAGAATTTAAAATCGGACCGCGGCACGCGCCTGATTGCGGTGGAGCCCAAGGCGGCGCCTTCGCTGACCCGCGGCAAGTACGCTTTTGACTACGGCGATACCGCCCAGATGGCGCCGATCGTCAAGATGCACACCCTGGGGCACGATTTCATCCCCTCGGCCATTCATGCCGGCGGTTTGCGCTATCACGGCATGGCGCCGCAGTTGTGCGCGCTGTACGATGCCGGCTTGATCGAGGCGGTGGCGGTGGGCCAGGTGGGCACCTTTGAGGCGGCGGTGACCTTCGCGCAGACCGAGGGCATCCTGCCCGCGCCGGAATCGTCGCATGCCATTCGCGCCGCGATCGATGAGGCGTTGAAGTGCAAGCAGACCGGCGAGAAGAAGGTCATCCTGTTCAACCTGTCCGGACACGGGCACTTCGACCTTGCATCGTACAACCGCTACCTCTCCGGCGAGCTGGAAGATTACGACTTCCCCGAAGAGGCCATTTCAACCATCGAGCAGCGCCTGCCGCAGGTGCCTTCAATGGCATAGTGAACAACTGATTTCGTGAGGGTTCGCCAGGTTCTGGCGGTTTAAGTTTGCGCGCAGGGGAAGGCCGGCCTATAATCCGGTCCTTCCCCTGCGCTGCGTTTCTCCGGTGATACGGCGTTCAGCCCAGTGAGCGGATGCGCTCCAGGCGCTGCGCCTCGTTCTTCACCAACCAATCGTCTTTGGAGAGCAGGGAATACGCCTGGGCAAAATGAGGGCGGGCTTCTTCGGGCTTGCCCAGCGCCAGGTACAATTCGCCCAATTCCTCGGAGATGTACCCATCTTCGGTGTTTTCCGCGAGCAGCTCCTGCTGAATTTGCAGGGCTTCTTCCAGCCGGTTGAGTGAGCGCAGCGTGCGCGCCACGCACCAGCGGGCAATGCGGATGGGCGCGGGATCTTCCTGCTCCTGGCGGTAGCGCAGGGCGCGCTGGAAA
>JACRAG010000164.1 GCA_016213455.1 Anaerolineae bacterium
CAAGACCACCATCCTCAAACAGGTTGCCAACGCCATCTCCACCAATTATCCCGAAGTTCACCTGATCGTCGCACTGATCGGCGAACGCCCGGAAGAAGTGACCGATATGGATCGCTCGGTGGACGGCGAAGTGGTTGCCTCGACCTTTGACGAACCGGTTTCCAGCCATGTGCGCACCGCCGAAATCACCCTGGAACGCGCCAAACGCCTGACCGAAATTGGCCGGGATGTGGTCATCCTGATGGACTCACTGACCCGGTTGGCGCGCGCGTACAACCTGGTGGTCAATCCTTCCGGCCGCACCCTGTCCGGCGGTATGGATCCTTCCGCACTCTACCCGCCCAAGCGCTTCTTCGGCGCGGCGCGCAACCTGGAAGAAGGCGGTTCACTCACCATCATCGCCACCGCGCTGGTCGATACCGGCTCCCGCCTGGACGATGTGGTTTATGAAGAGTTCAAGGGCACCGGCAACATGGAGCTTCACCTCTCCCGCCGCCTGCAAGAACGCCGCACCTTCCCCGCCATCGACATCGAACGTTCTTCCACCCGCCGCGAAGATTTGCTCCTCGGCCCGGATATCCTGCAGCGTGTCTGGTTGATGCGCCGTATGTATCTGCAGATGACCGGCAATCCTCCCCAGGGCGCCGGCATGGATCCCGCCGTGGCGACCGAAGCCATTCTGCAACGAATGATCAAGGCGCGCGGGAACAACGAGTTCCTCGAAAGTTTGATGGAGGATATGTGATCCGAAAAAACAATGAAGGAGCGACCACCCCAAAACCTGAGGTAGCTGCTCCCCGACCGCGTCCCACTTCGATTTATTGGTTTACCTGGGCCGGCGCAATCTTAATGGTCGTTTGGTTGGGCTATGTCATCTTGCTGCGCACGGGTGTGGTGCAGGCTGCACAGGCAACGGTTGCAGAAAATGCCGTCCTGTCGTCCATTCTACCCGCAGACAGCAGCATTTCTTCACTGCCAGCCCTCTCCCTGGCTAATCCCATCGGCCCGGTTCAACGTGCAGCCGATTTGCACACCATTATCCCGGAACGACCGCGCACTGCGCCCGAAAAATACGTCGTCGAAGCCGGGGACTCCGTGTTCAGTATCGCCCAGCAGTTCAAACTCAAGCCCGAAACCGTGTTGTGGGCCAATTACCTGCTGCTGGACGACAACCCGAACATGCTCTCCATCGGGCAGGAATTGACCATCCCCGCCACCGACGGCGTGCTCTATAAAGTGAAACGCGGCGATACACTTGACTCTGTCGCGCAGGAATTTAAGGCCACGGCAGATGCCATCGTCGGCTGGCCTGGCAACAACATCGACATCGCCGACCCCAAACTGGTCGCTGACGCAACCATTATGATCCCCGGGGGTCAGCGTGAAATGCGCACCTGGGTGGTACCCACCATTTGGCGGGCAAATTCTGGCGCCAACAAATCCATCAACGCTGGTTGTGATACCAGTGGCGCGGGAGCATACGGCACAGGTTACTTCATGTGGCCAGCCGACAACCACTCCATCTCCGGCAACACCTTCTGGTCAGGCCATCTCGGCATCGACATGGCTGCCGCGATGGGCGCGCCAATTTACGCCTCCGACAGCGGTGTGGTGGTGTATTCCGGACCGATCGGCGGTGGGTACGGCAACATGGTCATGGTTGACCACGGCAACGGCTTTCATACCCTGTATGCGCACAACAGTCAGCTTGTGGCGCGCTGCGGTTCCAGCGTTGCCAAAGGCCAGGTCATCGCCTACGCCGGAAGCACAGGTAACTCCACCGGCGCACACCTGCACTTCGAAATCCGCTACCTGGGCGCTTTCGTCAATCCCCTGGATTACCTCAACTAACCCCAATAATCTAAACAAAAAACCTGCCGGTTCAGATTTCGTCTGAGCCGGCAGGTTTTTTAATTCCCATCCGGTCCGGTTACGGGTTGGGGTTCTTCCAGTAAGACATCTCGTCGATCTGCACGGAGAAATTGTCCGTGTTGAGCGCGCCGATGTATGCGCCAAAGGTTCCGCTGGTCCAGGTGCTGTCACTCACCTCACCCAGCAGCTGACCGTTGGCATACAGGATCAGGCGCGAGCCCACCATCATGATCCCCATTCGATTGGTCGCATTCGAGCCTTTTTGAATGGCATCGGAAGCTTTCCAATCGATCAGGCGGGTCATCTTGCCTTTTTCGCCGTCTTTGCCATCCCACTTGCGCAGCCCATACCGCCCATCACAGCTGAAACCGAACAGGTAACCCCGGTCGGCTTCCTTCAGCACCGGCACGCGCACAATCAAGCCGTATTGGTCGGCGGATGCACAGGTGCCTGTCCTGAATGTGGCTTCCAGATACAGGCTGCCAAAATCGGTGCCCTCGGGGTTGGCCAGGCGCCAGCCCAGCTTGTCGTTCAACCCGGTCAGGGTCATCGCGCCGTTGCCAAAACCGATGCTGGTGAAATCATTCAGCCCGGTCGGCCAGATCCATTGGGTGGCGCTGTCCATCGGGTCGGTGCTGCTGGGCGAGCCTAACCGTCCGCGCGGATCACCCGGCACAGCCGTGAAGGCCGGGCTGGTGGCTGTGGGCGGCACCTGGGTTGGCTCCGGTGTAGCGGTAGGTGGAACCTGGGTGGGTTCAGGCGTAGCCGTAGGAGAGGGCAGCGCCGCCGCTTCGGGGGTGGCAGTTTCCGCCCCCGGTGTGGCGGTGACCACGTTGAACTGCAGGGTATTCGTCGGCACGAGCGCCGGCTGTTCCGTCTGGGTGGGGATCGCGGTCAACATCATCGCCAGTTGAGTCTGCATCTCCGCGTCAGAGAGCGTCGGCTGGATCATCTTATCTTCCGCTGGAGCAGAAGAAGGCAGCACGCAGCCCACCAACAGCGCAGCGAGAATAAGCAGGGGCAGAATTTTCTTCATGGGTTCTCCTCAAGATTCACTTGTAGCGATGCAAGAGCTATGCCTTGTAACCGATCGCGCGCAGAAAACCTTTGCGCCAGGCAATATCTTCATCACCTTCCACACCTTTCGGGCTGGAGCCGTCGATCACACCGACAATCCCACGCCCGCCGGCATTCTCCACCACCATCACCTGCGTGGGATTGGCTGTGGCGCAGAAGATGCGGCACACCTCTGGAACAGCCTGCACCGATTTAAGAATATTCACCGGGAAAAAGCCTTCTGCTAAAAAGAGGATGAAGCTGTGCCCGGCGCCAATCGACAGCGCGTTGCGCTTGGCCAGCTCAATCATCTCCGCATTCGTACCGGACCAGCGCACCAGGCATTTGCCGCTGGCTTCGCAAAATG
>JACRAG010000159.1 GCA_016213455.1 Anaerolineae bacterium
AGGTCGGTGGTGAAGATGACCAGCGGAACGACCAGGACAATCGTCAGGGTTTTGAAGATGGTGTTGATCCCGTACCAGAAGCCTTCCAATGAAAAGACCATCCCACCAACCAGCCACCAGCCAGACGGAACGGTGAACATGGGGGTCAGCACCTCGCGACCGGTGAGGGTTTGTACCTGCGCGATGTTGAAGAAGCCGTGGGTGAGCAGCAGGAGCACATAAAATGGCAGCATGATCAGCAGGATGGTGCGGATGAACTTCATCTTCACGCCGCTCAGTAAACACGGCATCATGATCAGGGCTGCCATAGCCATCTGCACCACGGGGCTTTCCCAAACCAGCGCCACCACGGTGATGACCAGCATCATAAAAATCTTGGGGCGAAAATCCATGCGGGTGAAGATGGAATCGCGCTCGATCGTTTGGAATTTCATGCTCATCGCGCACCTCCGTTTCCCGCAGCCGAGAAGCAGCCAGCCAGTTCCTCGGCGGTCAGCACGGGCAAGGGCTTGCCGGTCAACCGGCTCAACTCCTGCGCCAGCTCCACCGCCTGCGGCGCGGAAAGATATGTGCTCTGCAGCTTCTCTGTATCGAAGTAGGCCTGGCGGATGGGAGCATCCAAAAGAATGGTGCCTTTGCCCATCAGAATCACCCGTTCCGCGTATTCCGGCATCAGGTAGAGATGGTGGGTGATGACAATGATGGTTTTACCCATCTGGTGCAGCTTGCGGCTGATGTCCAGAATATAATGCGCGCCGCGGAAATCTTGACCGGTGGTGGGTTCGTCAAAGATGACCGTGTCGGGCTGCATGGCGAGGATGGCAGCAATCACCACGCGGGCGCGGTCTCCTTTAGGCAGCGCCAGGGGGTGCATTTCGCGGCTCTCGTACAGCCCCATCGCCTGTAAACTCTCCGTGGTCAGGCGCTCCACATCTGCCTTGGAATACTTCAGATTCTTCAACGCAAAGGAGACTTCATCCCACACCGTCATATTGAAGATCTGGTTGTCCGGGTTCTGGGCGATATAGCCGATGTGCGAGGCCAGGTCGCTGACCGAAAGTTTGCTGGAGTCGATACCGTTGATGCGCACCACACCCGTGGTGGGTTTCAGGAGGTTGAGGAAGTGCTTGACCAGGGTGGATTTTCCAGCCCCATTTTGCCCGATCACCAGCACATATTCACCGGTGTGGATGTCGAGCGAAATGCCGTGCAGGGCTTTGGTGCCGTCAGGATACACATGTTCGAGGTTTTCGATGTGGACCAACGGTTGCTCGGTTTTCTTTTCCGGTTCGGCGAAGTGGCGCGGCGGCTCGATGGCTGCGCCATCATGGACCAGCCGGGCCAGTTCCTGCTTGCCTTCGTCAACGCGCACCGGCACTTTGCAGACCGGGACGCTGCGCGCCTTGATCTGATAGAAGGCGGATGCCACCTGGGGTGGGCGCAGCGCGTTTTCCTGCAGCAGGTCCACCCTGGAGTAAATTTCATCCGGCGTTCCCACGGCGATCAGCCTGCCTTCGGAGAGCAGCCCGATGCGGTCCGCATATTGCGCCATTTCCTCGGCGGCATGGCTGGACATGAGAATGGTCATGCCCAGTTCTTTGTTCAGCTTGTAAACGGTCGAGAACACTTCCTGCGCGCCAACCGGGTCGAGCTGGGACGTGGGCTCGTCCAACACCAGCAGGTCGGGCTGCGCCGCCAATGCAGCGGCAATCGCCAGGCGCTGCTTCTGTCCACCCGAAAGTTCAACCGGGTTTTTCTTCTGCATGCCCTGCAAACGCACGATATCCAATACCCATGGAATGCGGCGGATCATTTCTTCGCGCGGCACTTTCAGGTTTTCCAGCTCAAAGGCAATTTCGTTTTCAATGGATGTGGCGATGAGCTGCGTTTCGGGGTCTTCAAACACCTCGCCGACATGCCGGGCAATTTCATTAATCGGGTGTTCCAACGTGTCCAATCCAGCAACGTGGATGTTCCCAAAAAAGCGCCCGCCGTAAAACTGGGGGACAATGCCATTCAGCGCACAGCACAGGGTGGTTTTTCCCGCACCGGTTGGCCCAATCAGCCCAAAAAATTCACCTTTCTTGATCTCCAGGCTGATTTCAGACAGCACGGCCCGGGTTGACCGGGGATAAAAATAAGATACTTTGTCAAAAACGGCGATGGTTTCGCTCATTGGTTCTCTGGTACAGGTACAAACCGGCTGCCGGTTACGACCGGCAGCCGGAGATGAGAAGGAGATCAGATCTAGTAAACGCCTTCGGTGGGTTTGACCAGGCCGATGGCGCGTAGTCCAGCGATGACGCCGGTGCCGATGACCGCGCCGATGGCGCAGCGGCTGAGGAATTCAATCGGGATGACTGAGCTGAGCATGACCCAGATTTCCTCGGGCCAGTTGTACATGGTGTAGGTGAAAGCGTTCTGGACGCTGTGGGCGATGCCGAAGGAGATCCAGGTGCCCAGCGCCAAGCCGATCGCCACGAGGACCAGGTTTTTGCTGCCGATCCATTTGACCACCAGGGTGCGGGTGGGCAGGATGAAGAGCAGCAGAGATGACCAGTTCACAAAGCTGGCGAAGATGGCCCACTGCAGCGCGATGCCATTAACAAACAGCGCGCGACCCAGGTAGATGATCAGGGCGATGACGGTGACGATCACCACGCCAAGCCACCAGGATTTACGCTTGGCGTTTTGCGCGCTCATGCAGCCGGCGGCGAAGGAGGCGACGATGGCGCCGATGACGGTGACAAACCAGACACCCGCGGTGTGCGGCGCGACGAATACACCAATGAGTGCGCCAATGCCGGAGGCGATCGCGCCGGCAATCGGTCCCAGAACCCAGCCGATGAGGCCAAAAATGCCCTGGTTCATGGGGAACGAACCGCCGGAGGCTAAAACAACAGAAAATGGAATGAATGCGAGGGCGGTGACGACCGCGGCGAGGACCACGATGTAAGCGATGGGCGCTCCATCAATGGCGGCTCCGCCGATATTCTTTACAACCCGTTCCTGACCTTTGGGAGCTACAGCAGACATGGTGTTCTCCTGACTTGAAATAAAACGAACATGATGGATCTTTATTTGCGATATGGGTAGCAATACCCTAATGGACAAACAAGAACACACTCCTGGTCCGTCTGGTGTCACCTCCTGCCGATCAAAATAGTTCAATCCTGAGAATGATTCAAAGGATGAATGAACGCTGATGCGAATTCCGGCTGCCTCATGGCAGATGAATTTCGCGCCACAAAAGGTTATTCAGTTTTAGGGTGATACAGGTAATTTGTTGAGAATAAAGGAGGAAAACGATAAATCACTTTACACTTGTAAATTATAGCTATATTAAAATTAAATGCAATGGCGATTCATTGTAATTAACCCGTAAAACTGCTTTTGGGTGCGTCAAAAATTCATGATTGAAAAGAGCCCACTTCGTATCGCGAAGTGGGCCCTGAACCGCCAGAAGAAAACTGCTGTTATGCTGCAGGCGGTTTCCAGGAGCGCGCAGCCTGGTACATGGCGTCCAGGTTGGCGAAGGGGGTGTTGGGAGCCAGGTTGTTGGCCTCGCGCAGGATGAATTGACCCTGGTCAGCCACGCCGCTGTTGAGGATGCGCAGCGTTTCGGCGCGCACGTCTTCCGGCGTGCCGTCACGCAGTGTCATCACGGTTGGTCCGCCCTGCAGGATGACATCCGGGCCCAGTTCTTTGCGCAGCGCGGCGAAATCCACCGGGAAACCGGTTTCAAATTCGCATGCACCCAACTCGTCGCACAAGGTTTTGAAATGGCGGGTGGCATTGCCGCACAGGTGAATTTTGACTTTCTCGCCTGTGCTGACCCCGGCGATCAGTTTCTTGTAAATCGGGATAAGGAAGCGTTTGAGCGCCTTGACGGAAATCATCTGAATGGCATCGTCGGCGAAGAAGATCTCGGGCTCTTTTTCGGACAGGCCAAAGAAACGCTGATGGGCGTTGATGCGGGCGATGGAGCCTTCGGTTAAATAATCCAGCAGTTGCTGAACGTAATCCGGCGAGTCGATCAAATCGGTCAGCAGTTCGTTGCCGCGCAGCGCCATTGCCAGGGTCATCGGACCTTCCGTCCACACCCCGAAAGGCGTCATCTGGACCGGTCGCCCCAGATACTCCGGCTGGCGCTGGATTAGCTCCATCATCTCATCGTACAGGCGGTGCGCCTGGGCGTACCAGCCGCCTGTCAATGGGTCGGGCAAGCCCTGGTCGAACAGGAAGTTTTTTCGGTCGCCTTCCAGGATGGGCTTGGTGTCGGGCACCTGGTCAGGCAGGAAGTACACCGGAGCGCCGAAGTAGGCAGCTTCATCGTAGGTTTGCAGATCAACCCGCACCTGCCATTGATCAGGCAGCCCCACCGGGTCGTCCGTGAAAGGGGCGATGTTTTCCGCGCGCCAGGCGGCGCAGCGCAGTTGGTTTTCCAGCATCACGTCCGCGCGGGTGGAATAGGATTCGAAATCCATTTTGCGCCCCGGTCCGGCATTGAGTTCCTGATTGGCATGGTAGTATTGCATCGCGACGCCGAGCGTCACCGGAGGGCGGCAGGGTTTACGCGCTTTGAAAGCACTCCATACTTCAGCGGCTTCAGCGTTATGATCTTTCACCCATTGCGGATCGAGCATATTGGTGTCCTTTCGGTTATCTGGTCAGTGAGGCACATGTCCAGGCGGTTCGTTCGCTGCTGTGCCAGGGCATGGCAGTGACGTATACCCTGCTGGTGCATGTAGATGAGCGAGGGCTTTGTGAGTCTTTGGATGATCAAAAAGGGGTTGGACCAGCTTGCGCGTCGCCAACCCCTCTGGTTTTACGGCTTGCCGAAGCGTTCGATGGCGTCGGCGATGATGGGAAAACTGGTTTCCCAGGCGTCCAGGGGCACGTTTTCAGAGATTTGAATCTGCAAGCGCCCGGTATGGCCGGCATCCGCCAGGATCTGGTCGGCGACGGCGCGGATTTGCTCCGGTTCCGCCAGGTGGACGGAGGAGGGGAAATTGAGCCACAGGCGTTTCTCGGGCCACATGCGCACCGCTTCGCTGACCGGGGTGTCACAATCCGGGGTGGGGGTGAAGGAATCCAGCCCGCCCACCCGGCTGCGCGCGATGTCATTCCACAGCGGTTTCAACATGCCGTCCATATGCACGAACACCGGCATGTTACGGTCAGCCAACCCTGCGCCCAATTCGTCATACAGGCTGACACAGTACTTGCGAAAGCGCGCCGGGCCGATGGCCGAGGCGGTGATGTTATCCACGATGCAGATGAACGGCGCGGGTGAGCGATAGGCGATCTCAAAGGTCTGGCGCGCCCGGCGTTCGAGCAGTTCAATGGTGTGTTCCACATGCTCAGGCCAGTCCGCCAGGTGAATGGACAGCGCTTCCAGCCCCACCCATTCCACC
Organism: Anaerolineae bacterium; assembly: GCA_016213455.1. Lineage (GTDB taxonomy): Bacteria > Chloroflexota > Anaerolineae > Anaerolineales > Anaerolineaceae > Anaerolinea. The sequence continues at coordinate 5,418 of JACRAG010000159.1, forward strand.
CAGAGCTGCTGCCAGGGGGTGCGTTCAATTTCCGGCTTGGGGATGCCGTACTCACCCAATTCGGCGCAATCCTTGTAATACTGTTCAGCGTTGTCCAGGATCACGCAATCTTCCAGGTAGCTCCACAGGCGCTCGTAATCTTCACGGGTTTCAATGTAATGCTTGTGCGCGGTCGAGCTGTCATAAGCTGGCTCGAAGGCGCGCAATTCGGTCAGGTCGCCTTTGGGGGTGTGCAGGGTGTTGCGCTGCCACTTGGTTTCGCCTTCATAATAAATTTGGCTGTCGAAATGGCAGTTGGGGTGTTCCGAGCGGAAGATGGAACAGAAACGGATCACCCCAATGTTGGCGCGCCCGAGCACCTGCCTGACTTTTTCGATGGGCATCAAAATTTCATAGATGGCGAAGGGCACGCGGTCATGTTCGCGCCCCTGCACCACCGCGAGCATGCGCTCGCGCATGGTCATGGGTTTCATAACGTTGTCTCTATCCTTTGACGGCGCCTTCCACCATCGCCTTGAAGAAAGTGCGACGGGTGAAGAGGAACAGGATGATGATCGGCGCGGCGATCAGCAAACAGGCTGCGGCAATGACCTGCAGGTTGATGATGTTCTGACTGAGGAAGTCATACAAACCAAACATGGCGGGCTTGTATTCATTCTTGTTGACCAGCAGGTAGGCGACGATGAATTCATTCCAGACGCCGATGAAGGTCATCAGGAAGACGGAAGCCAGGCCCGGCATGGCCAGCGGCATGACGATGCGCGCCAGCGCGCCCAGGGGCGTGCAGCCGTCGATCAAGGCGGATTCTTCCAGGTCACGCGGAATGGCGTCGAAGAAACCTTTGACAATCCACACGCTGATGGGCAGGAAGAAACCGATGTAGGTGAAGACCAGGAAGAGCCGGTCATTGTAAAAGGGCAGCGTTTTGCGCAAGATGATGCCCATCTGGTAAAGGGCCAGCAGGTTGGTCAACAACGGCACACCGGTGACCGCCATGATGCCTGCCATGAGCGCATTGTGCCCGCGGAATTTGTAACGTGAGAAGGCAAAGCCGGACAGACTGGCCAAGAAAGCCACAATGAACGAGGTGACGGTGGCATAAAAGATCGTGTTCGGGATGTAGATCTTGAACATCTTCCCGGTCAGTTCAAACCCCAGCAAGGCTTTGTCGGAAGGCTTGGGAACCAGCACACGTTCGTACCCTTCCGTGGCCCACCGGCAGGCCGACCAGTCCAATTTGCTGGTTTCGGTGTCGCAGGGGAACAGGACCGGGGGCTTGCGGGTGATGTCCGCCTGTTTTTTGAAGGAGATGATGACGGTCGTCAGGATCGGGACGATCACGAGGATGCAAACGATGATCAAGGCGATGCTGACCAGGGAGGATTCCAGGCCGCGCTGTGAGCGATGGGAGATGAGTCTCATGGGCTTACCGGCTCCTTTCATTCACCCGGGTGATGCGCAAGACGCTGAAGATTAAGATCCAGTTGACGATGGCGATCAATAAAGCCAGGGCAGCTGCACGGCCAAAAGCCAGCTGGGTCCAGCCAATGTTATAGAGCAGGAAACTCAATACATAGGTGGTTGTGCCCGGTCCACCGCCGGTGAGGCTGAAGACCATGCCCACGCCGTTCATGCCGCCCAGGGTCAGGTTGAACAGGGCGACCACCATGGCGGGGAGGATCAATGGAATGGTGATGTAGCGGTTGATCTGCCAGCCGCCGGCGCCGTCGATGCGGGCGCTTTCCAGCACTTCACCGGGGACGGTTTGCAGTGCAGCCAAAATCAGCAGGGTGACAAAAGGTAAAGCGCGCCAGGTCGCCGCCAGAATCAGGAAAACCATGGCGGGGGAGGGGGGGAAGGGAAAATTACCGATCCAGGGGTCAGGACGCGCCGCGGTCAAAACGGAGAGGCCGTTTGGTGGAAACAGATTGGGGTTCTGCAGGATGCCGGAAAGCAGGCCGTATTCCGGAGCGACCAGCAGGCGAAAAACCAGGCCGGCGATGATGTCTGCGATAATCCAGGGGACGAAAAGCAGGGTCAGGTAGAACCCGGAAAACAAAACATTGCGCTTCAAGAGGAGCGCAATGATAAATGCGAGGATCAGGGTCAGGGCTGAATAGCCCACCAAAAAGATGATGGTGTGGCCGATGCTTTCTTTAAACAGCGCAGTGGAGAACAAACGGGTGAAATTGTTGGTCCCCACAAATTTCCAGCCCTCGGGAGTGCGTTCCTGCAGGCTGAGCCAGGCCGTGTACAGGGCCGGGTACACTTGAATGGCCAGCAAAACAACGATGGTTGGCACGATCAGCCAGAAAGGTAAAGATTTCCGGAAGTCAAACCTTGGTGCCCGGGCATAGGAATTTGTTTGCATATGCTGATCAACCCTCCCAAGAGCAGTACAGGTCAGAATAAGGTGATAAATTGTGGGTGGAATGAAGAATTTGATGCGTGTCTGGGAAATTTTTTCGTAAAGTGAGAGGGAGCGAACTCCCTCTCACCTTACGAATGCTTCAATGATTGTCTGGAAGACCGGTAACGGAATTAGTTACCTTTATTATATTCCTCTTCGGCCTTTTTCAGCTCGGTGAGGATGTCAGCGGAGGGGTCTTCCTTGATCAGTTTGTAATAGACGTTGGTCACGATGACCGCGGCGTCTTCGGGGCGCTGCAGCGAGCCATCAACCGGCGAGCAGGAGCTGGCGCCGACGGCTTTGGCAGCCTGCTGGTAGAAGGTGGACTGGAAGGAGGGGTGATCCAGGACGGATTTGATCGCGGGGAAACCGCCGCCCAATACAACGTATTCGGCGTTGTTGTCCATGTTGCCCATGATCCAGTTGATGTAATCATACGCCGCTTCAACGTTCTTGGCGCCGGTGGGGATGCCGAAGCCGCCAACACCGACGTTGCAGCCCGGGGTCTTGCCTTCGGGGGCGAAACCAGGAGCGAGGAAGACGTCGCCGGCTTCGATCGCGTCGATCATGTCATCCGCGCTGGCCTTCGCATAAGCGGTGCCATCCGGGGCGGTCAAGGGGTTCATGTAGCGGTAGCCGAACAGGCCGGTCGGGATGGCGCCAGCCGAGGAATCTTTGAAGGCTTCTTCTTCCTGGAAACCACCAGCCCAGGCGACTTCGGGGACGTAGCCCTTGGCAACGATGTCGCGCAGGAAGGTGATGGCTGCAACGTTCTCGGGCGAGCTCAGGTAGAGGTTGCCCTTGCCGTCGTCATAGGTGCCGCCGAAGGATTTGGTGATATCCCAGTAAGCGCGGCCAAAACCGTTGCCGTTGAAGGCGGTCGATCCGAAGAAGGTGATGGCGTACTTGCCTTCGCCCTTGAGGCGCTCGGCTTCGGTCATGAATTCTTCGGGGGTCTTCGGGTAGCCGTTGGGATAGCGGTCGGCCCACACGTAGGTCACATTGGGGTACTCGGCGATGGGGATGCACAGCAGTTTGCCGTCGATGGTGCAGGCGGCGAGGGCGCTCGGGTCGAGCTCTGCGTACCAGGACTGCTGTTTGGCCCATTCGCTCAGGTCCTGCAGGACGCCGTTCTGGGCGTAGGTCAGGTTGCGACCGGTGGCGATCAAGTCAGGAACGTCGCCGCCAGCGATAACAGCAGAGGTCAACTCGGGGCCGATCTTATCGAAGGCTTTGAACTGGTTTACCCAGTTCCATTTGCCGGCGAAGGCTTCGTTAAAGGCCGGGATGGATTTG
>JACRAG010000160.1 GCA_016213455.1 Anaerolineae bacterium
ACGGCATGGTCGATCAACCGGTTGTGGTGAAGGTTGCGCCGCAGCTGGCGGATGAGAACATGGCAAAGCAATACCCGCTGCGCATTTTGCTGGCTGAGGATAACGTGGTCAACCAGAAGGTGGCCATATTGATGTTGGGCAAGCTGGGATACAAGGCTGAAATTGCCAACAACGGTTTGGAAGCGGTTGACATGGTCAAAGAACGGGTGAACAGCGGTCGGGGCGCTTTTGACGTGGTGTTGATGGATGTGCACATGCCAGAGCTCAATGGTGAGGAGGCAACCCGGCGCATTCGCAATGAGCTGCCGGTCCATTATCAACCCTATATCATCGCGCTCACGGCTGATGCGTTGGACGCCAATCGCGAACGCTTCCTGGCGAACGGCATGGACGCTTATATCAGCAAGCCGATTCATATCGAAGACCTGACCAAAGGCCTGGTGGGTTTCCAGCAAAATGTGGTCAAGGTGGAAACCCCTGTGCGCGTGCAGCCTGAGGAAAGCGGCGATGTGCTCAACAAGGAAACGATCGACCGCTGGATGAAAGTGATGGGCAGCGGCTCGATTTTCTCTGGTATCATCAGTATCTATCTTAACGATGCCACCAGCTTGCTGCACGACCTGGATGTGGCAGTGAAAGAAAAAGATTGGAAACGCCTGCACCAGGCCGCGCATACGTTGAAATCATCCAGCGCCAATTTCGGCGCCACCCAGCTTGCCGGTCAACTGGCGCAAATTGAGCAGATCGCGGCGGCAATGACCCCGGATATGTACAATCCAGATTTGCCGGTGATGGTTTCGCGAACGCGCAGGTTGTACACGGAAGCTTCTCAAAAGCTGCGCGAATTGCAGGAAACGCTGGCTGAAAATGAAATGGACGGAAATGATGAGGAGAGCGGCGATGCTTCTGACGCTTCGCACGGTCACAGTGGGGTGACCTCTCCATTGCGCCCAAGGGATTGATCGATTCTGGGGTGCGTTTTTTACAAGTTTGGTGTAAAGTTATATTAGCACTTCATTCAAGGGACATTATGAGTGGGAATGTCCCCTTCTTTTTTTGCCTCCGGAGAGCAGGGTCGATAGCATGGCGGAATTTTCTTTTTTTGAAAACAATCAATGGCAGGTTGTGGATGTACTGCATACGGCAGAACGTCCTGCCAGGTTGGAACCGGTCGATGATCTTGAGTTAACGGAGACAGTAAAGCATTTCCTGCATGGCGCCGTCCCTTCAGGGATGTACAGCCACCAAAAAATGGCACTGCGAGAAAGTCTCTCCGGAAAACCGGTGTGCATCGCGACAGGCACCGCCTCGGGGAAGAGCCTGGTTTTCCAGACCGCCGCTTTGGACCTGCTGGCGCGCAACCCAAAGGCGCGTGTTATGGCAATTTATCCCATGAAAGCCTTGGGAAATGAACAGCGCGAGCGTTGGGATGCTGCCGTGGCGGCATCCGGACTGCCGGTACAGGTGGGGCGGGTGGATGGCAATGTTCCTCCAGCCATGCGCGTCTCCATTCTGGAGCGTTCGCAAATTGTGGTTTTCACCCCGGATATCCTGCATGCCTGGCTGCTTTCCAATCTGAACCAACCCGCTGTGATCCAGTTCCTTTCGCAGACGGCATTAATGGTGGTGGATGAAGTGCATGCCTATAATGGCGTGTTTGGCTCCAATGCGGCTTACCTTTTCCGCCGGTTGCGCCATTTGATGGAGCTGTTGCGCGCGAAACCGCGCTTTATTTGTGCTTCAGCCACCATTGCTGACCCGCAGCGTCACCTGGCTGAATTGTTTGGATTGGATTTCAGCCTGGTTGGACCGCAGGAAGATAGCTCGCCGCGCCATGCCCTGGAGGTGAAACTGGTTTCGCCCCCCGAAGGCGGGCGAACGCTGGACAGCGTGGTGAGCCTGTTGAATGCTCTGGCGACTGAAAGTGAAGCCCGTTTCATTGCGTTTGTGGACAGCCGAAAACAGGTGGAGTTGCTTTCATCCATCCTTGCACGGGTACAGAAGGATAATGCGAAGGTTGAGGCTGAAGAAGGTGAAGAAGAAGCGGAGGCGCGCGCGGTCAGCGGGCTGCTTTCAGAACTCAATGTGCTGCCCTATCGCGCCGGTTATGAAGAGCACGACCGGACCTTAATCCAGGGCCGTTTGAGCGATGGCACCCTGCGGGGAGTCATCTCCACCAGCGCGCTGGAATTGGGGCTGGATATCCCCCATCTCGACACCTGTGTGCTGATTGGGGTGCCTTCTTCATCCACCAGTTTACAGCAGCGCATCGGACGCATCGGACGTCATGCGCCCGGCACCGTGATCGTTGTGAATGGCGGCGATGTGACCGACCGGGCTGTGTTTGCCAACCCGCCCAGCTTCTTTACTCGTCCCATGGCGGAAAGCGCCTTGTATCTGGAAAATCGTTTCATCCAGTACATTCACGCGCTGTGCCTGGCACGAGTCAATGGGGAGCACTCACAGGTGATGCACGCACTGCGCCTGGTGGACCGTGATTTTGTGACGCCAATACGCTGGCCCGGGCACTTTGTGGAGCTGTGCCGGGCGGAACGCGCCGGCCAGACTCCGCGCGACCTGATTGGTTTGAAGAATGAAAGCAAGGATCGCCCCAATTATGCTTTCCCACTGCGTGAGGTGGAGAGCCAGTTCAAAGTGGAGAAGATTCAGGGACCCACGCCCATTGCGCTGGGATCGCTCTCTTTTGGCCAGTTGATGCGGGAAGCCTATCCGGGGGCCATATATTATTATGCCGCCCAACCTTACCGGGTGACGCGCGTCAATCTGAAAACGCGCTTGATCCAGGTGCGGCGGGAAAAACGCTACACCACCCGTCCCAATCGCATGCAGGACAGGGTTTTCCCCCGCTTGAATGAGAGCGGCGTGTTTTCCATGCTGCGCCAGGGCCATCTGATCAACCTGGAAAGCCAGGTGCTGGTACGAGAATCGATCAATGGCGTGACCGAGCAGCGCGGTGGTAATGAAAGCCAGTATCCTTACCCGCTGCCACGCGAATTGGGTTTCTATCAGGACCAGCCCTACTTTAACCGGAATTATTTCACCACAGGGGTGGTGATGACTCACCCGGCTTTGGGGGGAGAGGGTGTTTATCCGCCCGCCATTGCCGAACTGGTATATGAGGCATTCCTGCTATTGGTGCCCTTTGATCGCCAGGATATTGGCTTCTCCGCCGATGTCATTCGCCAGAACCGTCCGCCCTTTTTGCTCGAAGGCATGTCTTTCCTGGTTATTTTTGACCAGATCTATGGCAGCTTGCGTTTGACGGCGCGATTGCTGGAGCCTGGTCTGCTGGGACGCGTACTGCTGGAAGCGAGTTTGTTGGCGGCGATGCAAGGCGGACCGGCATTGAATGCGCCGGGACGGACTGCCCTGGCTGAAATGACCGCGGAGGCGCTGGTGATTGGTTCGCGGTCGTTAAAATTTGAGACCGTGGAGGCCAGCGTGCCGGAAGACGTGGAAAAGGTGATTTTGCCTGGTTCCAAGGGCCTGCTGCTGCGTTCCAGCGAGGAATTCCGGGTGCTGCGTATTGGGCTCATGCCCAACGGGCTGGCTTATGAAGGCGTGCCGACTTCATTGGAGGGCAGCGGCGCTTCCACCATGCCCGGGTTGGCGGATGTGGCGGAAATTCCTGGAGAAAGTAAGATGGGGATATTTGATCCGGCAACCGGCGACGTAACCCCGCTGCCCGAGGCTGTGTTGGGACTGGCAGAAGAAGCCGGAGAACAGGTTGTTCCCGTGCATGCCAACTTGCTGGCAGCTGCGCTGGCGACTTATCTGGACGGTCCCCACTTGACATACCTGGCTGCCCAACTGGGAATGCCTGGGTTGGATGTGCAGGACCGCCAGATGGCAGCGGACCAACTGGTGAGTCACTGCCTGAATGTTGGAAAATTGGGTGATTTACCCCGCGCCATCGCCACGTTGTAGAACTGCGTGATTCGCCGATGTTTTCTTCGGCTTGAGAAGAAACGCCGGTCAAACCATCTGTAAAACAGTAAAGCGCGATCGAGAAAAATCGATCGCGCTTTACTGTTTGCCCCTGCTTTACTCTTCGATGGAAATGGCCTGTTCGGGGCAGGCATCCATGGCTTCGCGTACGTTGGCTTCTTCGCCGGCAGGTACGGGGTCCAGAAGGACAACGGCGACGGGGTCGCTGCCGAGTTTGAACACGTTGGGAGCGATGGTTTCACAAATGCCGCAACCCAGGCAGGTATCGGGATCAACAAACGTTCTCATCATTCACCTCAGGAAAATAATTCAGGCAGATTTCGGTTCAAGCGGCCTGGATTCATCATGACCGCCTGGAAGATGCTCAGCCTTTAACTCGTATATTATACACCGCATTGCTCGTAATTTCACAAACCCGGTAATTCTTAAGGTTGCATTCAGTTGGATGTGACCGTACAATAATAGAAAAATTGGGGGAGACCCGAAAGGAGAAACAGGTGGTAACGCCATTTGGCATCGTACTTGTCGTATTTGGTATTTTTGTGTGTTTCATGGGATACAGCATCTTTCGTTCGATGCTGCCGCTATGGGGTTTTATTTTGGGGGGCGCGATCGTTTATCTGGTCATTGTCCAGTTCATCAAAGTGCCTGCACAGCAGCAATTGATTGTACAAATCGTTGGTTTTATCGTGGGCGGTGTAATTGGGGCATTGATCTCCGGCCCACTTTACTATGTGGTTGTGTTTCTTTCTGGTGCGGCTGGCGGCGCGTTGCTCGGCGCCATTTTAGGCGCT
>JACRAG010000169.1 GCA_016213455.1 Anaerolineae bacterium
ATCCTGCCTGACTCGGGTTGGATCAGTTTTTATTTGCGCAAGCCTGAGGATGTGGCCCAAGCTGTGAGCCTGCTGGCAGAAAGTTACCAGATCGCGATCAGGCAAAAGGCGGCGCGCAAAGATCAAATTGCCCCGGAGGCGTGAGGCTTCCTCTTTATATTGGTAGGACGAAAGGAAATTGATTATGGATGAGCGAATCATAGCGGTAACCGGCGCGACCGGTCAACAGGGTGGTAAGGTGGCAAAGCTGCTCTTGAGCCAGGGTTGGAAAGTGCGCGCATTGACCCGGGATGCCGGCAAGCCGGCGGCACAGGAACTGGCAGCGGCAGGCGCGGAAGTGGTGGCGGGCGACATGGACAACCGCGCCGACCTGGACGCAGCTTTTAAGGGCGCTTATGGCGTTTTCAGCGTGCAAAATTTCTGGCTGCCCGGCGTCGGTTTTGATGGCGAGATCCGGCAGGGCAAAGCGGTGGTGGATGCCGCGCGGGATGCGGGTGTGAAACACCTGGTGTATTCCTCGGTGGGCGCGGCGCACCGCGGCATGGGCCAGAAACACTTCGAGTCCAAATGGATCATCGAGCAATACCTGAAAACCCAGAATGTGCCCTACACCATCCTGCGGCCGGTGGCTTTTATGGAAAACTACAACTGGTCACGGGCGTACATTCTCAGCGGCACCTTCCAGGGCTTTGGTTTGCGGCCTGACAAGACATTGCAGATTGTTGCCACGGAGGATATCGGCGTTTTTGCCGGGCTGGCTTTCGCGGACCCGGCCCGCTATGCCGGCAAAACGATTGAGCTGGCAGGAGACGAACTGACCGAACCGCAGATTGCGGCGGTGTTTGCAAAGGTGATCGGGCGTCCGGTGCAGGCGGCTGCTCCACAGCAGCCGCAAGGCGGCGCGCCGACCGAGGAACAGGTGGCCATGTTTACCTTCTTTAATGGGGTGGGCTATGATGCCGACATTCCCGCGCTGCGGGCGCTGCACCCCGGGCTGCAGACGCTGGAAACTTACCTTCGCCGCAACGGTTGGGAGAATGCGCAGCCCATTCCCATCCCCGATTCGGGTGGGTGGGGCCGGTAGGAGCGTTGAACTATGTTTACCGAAAAGGAAGTGGCTTATATTCAATCTCAGCCGCTGGCCCGGCTGGCGACGGCATCGCCGGCGCTGCAGCCGGATGTGGCGCCGGTGGGTTTCCGCTTCGACGGCGAGAAGTTCTCTGTCACCGGTTTTGACATCACGCGTACGTTGAAATACAAGAACGTGAAGGCCGGCAATCCGCTGGTCGCGCTGGTGATTGACGACCTGGCCTCGGTTTCACCCTGGGTGGCGCGCGGGATCAAAATCCACGGGCGCGCGGAAATTGTCGAAGGCGAGGGCCGGGCTTACCTGGTCATCACCCCGCTGCGGTCATGGAGCTGGGGCATCGAAGAAGCGGGCTTCAAAGACGGCAAACCGGTCAGCCGGAAAGCCCGGTAAACGGTGTGACCTCCTCCGGTTGACCGTGTTCGGCAGAAAAAACCGCCCCAGGGTGTTGTCATCCTGGGGCGGTATGCGTTAACGAATGGTAAGCCGCGGCTCAACGCACCGGCTGGTAGATCAACACACTGTCGCGCGAGGCGGTCAACAGTTCGTCCAGGTTGTTGACAGCCATCCCTGAGGCGAGCCCTTCCAGCGGCGTGCGCGCCACCAGCCGGCCATTTTCGTCGAAGATGGTCAGGTTCCGTCCTTCGCTGACGTACACCCGCCCGGCGCTGTCCACCGCGATATCGTCCGGGAAGGTAAACTGCCCCGGTTCGTTGCCCTCCCCGCCAAAGCGGGTGATGAAGGTGCCCTCGCGGTCATACTTGAGCACCAGGCGGCTGAAGGAGCCCAGCAGGTAGATATTGCCGGACAGATCGCCCGCCACGCTCATTTGCATCTCACTGTCGCCGGTCTGACGGGTGAAAGCGTCATCGATGCGCCGTACAATCTGCCCCTGCATGTCAAAGAAAACCACGTCATTGACCGAGGCGGTCTCGACGGTCACTGCCAGCGTCCCGTCCGCCATCAGCCAGGCGTCGCCGTAGCCGAACGCTCCACCATCCGTCCAGCTTTCCAACAGGGAGCCGCTGCGCCCGTCGCGAATTTGGACTGCACGGCTGGTGACCACCGCCAGCCGTCCTTCGGGCAGGGCAGCCAGGCTGTAGATCTGCATATCGGGGTCTTCCAGCATCCACTGGCTGATGAACTCGCCGCTGGCAGAGAAGGCCTGCACCCGACCGGGCAGGTAGTCGGCGACATAGATGTTTCCCTCGCTGTCCTGGGTGACGCTGCGCGCATCTGTCATTTTGCCCGCGCCTTCCCCTTCCTCACCCACGCTGCGCACCAGCGTGACCGGGCCTGGTGTTGGGGTTGGCGCCAGGGTTGCCACCACGGGGATCACTTCATCCTGCACCACGGTGACCGCATTTTCGACCGCTGAAGCCGTGAACAGAATGCCGGCGATGGTCGCAGCCCCGCCAATCAATACGATGACCAGCACCAGGATGAGAAACAAGCCGCATCCGCTGCGCCGGGCAGTCGCCGGCGTGGCGGTGGGGGTGTAGGCTTGCCCGGCAGCCGACAGCCCGGCTTGCAGCGCTTCCACCGCATCTTTGGCTTCTTTCAGTCCCAATCCGGTGCGTTCACGGTACAGTTTGATGGCTTCGATTTTCTTGTCTTCCCGCAGCGCCTGCAGGATGGGATCATCCGGTCCCAGGTTGAGCGCCGATTGTGAGACGATGACCGGCGTGGTGTTGTTTAGCCCGCGCAGATCGATTTTGATCACCTGCCCGCCGCCATCCCGGTCCTCGCGCAGCGCTTCAGGCACGACCACCGAAACCGCGCAGTAGGGGCAGCGAATGGTCGCACCGGCGTCTTCAGGGACATCCAGCGGCGCGCCGCAGGACGGGCAATCAAATCTCTCGGGCATCGTTACCTCCACGATTATTGGATGAATACAGTAGTAATTTTACTCGATTCGCCTGTGAACAGTGCGTCGTGCATAGCGCTTTGCAGGGCTATTAGCAAAGTCTTTGATTAACCCTTTATCCACCCCCGCGGCTTCGCCGCTGCCCCCTCATGAAAGGGGGCAAAAGAATATCCCCCAAGATTGTCAACCTACTTCGCGAACAGCCGTGTAGCGCTTTGGAGGTTTTTCATTGAGGGGTGAAAACACCCTGCCGGTTTTCCGCGGATGATGGCGAGATGGGGCTGTTTTCTCCTATTGTTTTGCACCCTGACGCATTCGCGTGATCCACAAAAACCGGCGAATCCTTCCACGGTGGAAATCCGTATAATCATGGTAAGCGGCCGTTTGCGAGGAGGGGATATGCGCCAACGATGGATTGCCCTGATCGAAGTCAGCCTGGTTTTTCTCTTCATTTTCTTCCTTTTCCGTTTTGTCCAATCCACTGAGCTGGCGGTTCAGCTGGCTGACCGGGTGGGTGGCAGACCGCTGCTGTCCTATGCCGTGCTGCTGGCGGTGGGGATCCTGCTGGTGGCGCTGCGCCGACCCACGCGCTCCGACCTGCCGCTGCAGGGACGGGTGATCGCGGCGGGGTTCTTCCCGGTTTTTGTGTTGAGCGTGCTGCTCAACCAGGTGCACTGGTCGGATTGGGGTGGGGCGCTGGTGATCACGCTGGCCTCACTGGGTCTCCTGGTCTGGTTCGGATGGCTGCTGCGCGGTGATCGTAAACCCAAGATAAAGCCTGAGATGGTGGCGGCGCTCATCCTGCTGCCGGCAGCCTCTTTTGCGGACCGGCTGGGCAGCGTGCTGGCAGCGCTGGTGTTCTTCTATGGGTTTGTCGGGCTGGGTGAGGAGATCTTCTTTCGCGGTTACCTGCAGGCGCGTCTCAACACGGCATTCGGCCGTCCGCTGCAGTTCTTTGGTGTGCGTTGGGGGTGGGGTGGTTTGATTGCGGCGTTGTTTTTCGGCCTGTGGCATTGGGGATCCATTCTCGCGGCGCCGGCCTGGCCCCATATGCTGTGGACACTGGCTGCCGGGTTGATTTTTGGGCTGGCGTGGGAGAAAAGTGAGTCGGTGCTTGCGCCGGCGGTGCTGCACGGTATCATGGATTACGGCCCGCAGGCCGTGATCTTTGCGCTGTTTTTTA
>JACRAG010000167.1 GCA_016213455.1 Anaerolineae bacterium
AGTCATCCGTCTCCGGTAGGGTACGTTGCCTCAACGCACCATCTTCGCAGGACGGAATAAGATGGTGCGTTGGTCCAGAGCGACCAACACACCCTACTGAAAAAGAGCGCTCATCCCCGCATATCGCCGCGAACGTGGCGGGCTCCCACTGAACCACACAACCCGGCACGAAGCTTGCAACGCATTCACGATCGGGCATTACCGGCTTTACTGGAAACTGCAATCATCCCCTTTCATCATCCCCTGTGAGGTGAATATGCCTGCCTATCGAAAGGTCTTCGTGACGGTCTTCACCACCGCGCTGGTATTTGCCATCTTCGCGCTGGGCCGGATCGGAAATGTAAATGCCGAGCCCGCCCCACAGGCCGGTATTCCAACCGCCGCCTACACCGAGAAGTGGAAAACCGGCATCACGCTGGAGGGCAGCGCGGTCTATGAACAGATCGCCGGGCGATTGGTCAGTGAAACCGCTGCGTTCCGCTCCAGCAGCGCCGCCGACACCTACTATGTCTTCCCGGCGCCCGCCAGCCCCAAACTGATCACCAACGCGCGTTTCAACCTGCTCACGCGCAGCGGCGTCTACACCGGTAAAGCCGTGATGACCCTTGAGGTGCACTCGCTGGACGGCGTTCTGGTGCGCACCGCCGCCGCGGAAGTTGACCTGCAAACCGCGTCTCCCGGCGCCTGGGCGAATTGGACCCTGGACTCCGACTCTGCCAACCTGGTCGTCCAACCGGGCGAATACCTGTGCGTCCATTTTTACCTGGACAGCAGCGCGGGCGAGAACCTGGATGCACGCCCCATTTTTGAAATCACCCTGCGGTGATGGACGGCAGGAGATGCCCCGTGAAAATCCAGTTTGACCGCCTGTTTTTGCTTCTCATGCTCGCGCTCATCCTGGCTGTGCCGTCCGGTGCAGCCAGCGCAAGGTCCAACCAGGACCTGATCGGCCCGATCAGCGACGTGTGGCGCAGTGGGGTGCAGGTAAACGGCAGCCCCACCTACGCCGCGGTCAGCGGTCGGGCGCGCAGCCTGTCGGCGCAGTTCTCCTCCGCTGCCGGAGAGAGCTTCTTCCTGGTCGAGGCGCCCGCGCAAAAGATGGTCGTGCGCGCCGCCAGGGTGCGCATCCTCAAGCGCAGCGGCGCGTATGCCCAGCATGCGACGCTTGTCCTGGAAGCCCGCTCCCTGGACGGCACGCTGCAGCGCACCCTCAGCACGGTAAAAATTGACCTGCAAACCGCCCCCACCACAGACTGGATCGCCGTGGATTTCACCGGCGACCCCAAAGACAACTGGCTAAACCCGGGTGAGGCGCTGACCTTCCATTTTGCCCTGGATGACGTTGCCGGCGGCGACCTGTCGGCGCTGGTGATTTTTGAAGTGTCCGCGAGTGACCTGCCGCATTCCTACATCTTCCCCATCATTTGGAAATAACCAACACGGTGACCCCATGAACAAACGTATTCTGCTCGTCGCAACCCTGCTCCTCCTGGCTGTGCTGCTTGCCACCCAGGCTGTCGCCCCCGCCAAAGCCAGCCGTCCCCTGGCGCCCGGCACGCCGCCGGTGGATTATGACAACCCACCGGTCGGCATGAACGATGTCATAACAGCTGACGACGCGATCATCACCGGCAGCCTGTGCACCGGATTTGATTGTGTCGCGGATGAAGCCTTTGGTTTTGATACCTACAGACTCAAGGAAAACAACCTGCGTATCAATTTTGAAGACACGTCTTCGACAGCCGGGTTTCCAGCCAACGACTGGCGCCTGGTCGCCAATGATGCGAGCAGCGGCGGCGCAAACTACTTCGCCATCGAAGATGTCACGGCAGCCCGGGTGCCCTTCAAACTCATGGCTGGCGCGGGCGCCAACAGCCTGTATATCGACCCCACCGGCAACGTCGGATTGGGCACCGCTTCGCCCACCGCACGCCTGCACGTGAACGGCAACATTCTCGCCAACGGCTATGTCCAGGAGCTTTCGGACCGCAATGCGAAAACCAATTTCGCCGCGGTGGACGGTGAACAGGTGCTGGCCCGGCTGGCTGAGCTGCCCCTGACCACCTGGAGCTATAAAAACGAAAATGGTGTGCGCCACATGGGCCCCATCGCCCAGGATTTCTACGCCGCCTTTGGTCTCGGGCAGGATGACACCCACCTGGCGGCATTGGATGTCAACGGCGTTTCGTTGGCTGCCATTCAAACCCTCAACCAGCAGGTCAACGCCAAAACGGCGCAAATTGAAACCCTGGAAAATCAAGTGGACCGGCTGGAAGCGCGCATGAACGCCCTGGAAGGCGCAGCTTCACCGTCTGCCGCCTGGTTGACGGGCCTGGTCGGCGCGCTGGTTGGGCTGTTCGCCGGAATGGCGCTGGCCCGCCGCGTGCGCTGAACCTCCGGCCGCCGTTCAACCCGGAACCTATCCAAAACTAACTCCCATTGTCCATCCTCTTTTCCCCGCCCTACGAGGGCGGGGAAAATTTTTGGGTAACTGCCCAAATTCGTCACCAAATTTCTCCAATTTCCTGTTGACATCGATCCTTTTCCGCGCTACAATCTTGCCTAATGAACCAACCCTTCGCGTTTACCCGCTGGTATTATTTTTACGGCTATCCAAAACGGACTGCCGTCGGTGGCGCTTAAGCGGGCGAGAAGAAGATTAACTCAAACGAAACTGCGATGCCAACGGCACCGCAGTTTTTTATTTTCAAACTGGAGGCAGTGTATGGTGATACGCGGAGTACGCGGCGCGGTGACAGCCCAAGAAAACACACCAGAGGCCATTCTTTCAGCCACGCGCGAGCTGCTGGAAGCCATCCTGGAGGCCAACCCCTCCCTGGACCCGGCGGACCTGGCTTCGGTCTTCTTCACGGTCACCGACGATTTGAATGCCGCCTACCCGGCCCTCGGCGCCCGCCAGATCGGCTGGACGGAAGTGCCCCTGATGTGCGCCCGTGAGATCCCCGTACCCGGTTCGCTGCCGCGCACCATCCGCGCCCTGCTGCACTGGAACACCGCCCTGCCGCAGTCAGCCGTTCAACATGTTTACCTGCGCGACGCGGTGGCTCTGCGTCCCGATTTAATCAAAAGCTGAGACCAACCATCCCAATCCGGCTGCCTGCCGGGTTGGGAATTCTTTTACCGGAGGAGACAATCTTATGATGATCATCATGCGTGCAGACGCGACCCA
>JACRAG010000165.1 GCA_016213455.1 Anaerolineae bacterium
AGATGACCGATCGGACCGAAGCCCCTACCCCGCGAAGGGTGGAAGAAGCCCGCGAAGAAGGACAGGTCGCGCAGAGCCGCGAGCTGAACTCCGCCGCGATTATTCTGGCTTCTGCGCTGCTGCTGCGCGGTCCCGGCGCCCAGTTGGGTCAGAACATGATGAACGGCATCGCCGAAGCGGTCGAATCGCTGCCCACCGCCAATCTGAGCACCAACTACCTGCAGACCACCCTGTTCGGCATCATCACCGACATCCTGGCTCCCCTGGGGATTATCGTCGTCTCACTGCTCGCCATCGGCGCCGTGGTCACCCTCGGTCAGACCCAATTCCTGTGGTCCAGCAAGCGGGTCGGCTTCGACTTCAAACGCATCGATCCCATCTCCGGGTTCAAGCGCATCTTCTCCAGCCACGGGTTGATCGAGCTGGCCCGGGCGCTGCTGAAAATTCTGCTGGTCGGTTGGGTCACCTACAGCTACCTCAAAGATCATTACACCGAGCTGCTCACCCTCAGCCAGCTCGACCTGACCTCAGCCGCGCTGCAAGCCTTCAACCTGATGATCTCGCTGATCATCCAGGTGGGCGGCACCTACCTGGCCCTGGCTGTGGCCGACTACGCCTACCAGCGCTGGGATTTGATGCGCAACCTGAAGATGACCAAGGAAGAGATTAAAGAAGAGGTCAAACGTTCCGAAGGCGATCCCGCGCTGAAAGGCCGCATCCGTGCGCAAATGCGCCGCATGGCGCGCGGTCGCATGATGGCAGCCGTTCCCAAGGCTACCGTGATCGTCACCAACCCCACCCACCTGGCCATCGCGATCCAGTACAGCGAGGGCATGAACGCCCCCAAGATCCTGGCCAAAGGCGCCAACTTCACCGCCAAACGGATTATTGAAATTGCCCGTGAGAACAACATCCCGGTCATTCAAAACATCCCACTGGCACGCGCCATCTTCAAAACCATCGAAGTTGACCAGGAAATTTCGCCGGACCTGTACCTGGCCATGGCGGAAGTTCTGGCGACCGTTTACCGTCTGCGCGGGCAGGTCCCCGCTCCTGCGGCATCCTGAACAAAAGGAATTCACTGAATGGCATCTGCGACCTCCACCAACTCCATCGCGCAACCGCTGCAAAGCCTGATGCGCTCCAAGGACCTGATCATGGCCCTCTCGCTGGTCATGATCGTGGCGCTCATGCTCATTCCGCTCCCGCCGATCCTGCTGGACCTGATGATCGCCGCCAGCATCGCGCTCTCCATCGGCATCATGCTGATGACCATGTTCATTCACCAGCCGTTGGAGTTTTCGGTCTTCCCCACCGTGCTGCTCCTGGTCACGCTCTTCCGCCTGGGCATTAACATTTCCATCAGCCGCTCCATCCTGCTCAACGGTGAAGCCGGCGGCATTGTGGCCACCTTCGGCAACCTGATCGTCGGCGGCAACTACGTGGTCGGGGCGGTCATCTTCCTCATGCTGATGATCATCCAGTTTGTGGTGATCAACAGCGGCGCCAGCCGCGTGGCTGAGGTGGCGGCGCGCTTCACCCTGGACGCCATGCCCGGCAAACAACTCGCCATCGACGCCGACCTCAACTCGGGTTTGATTGACGAAGACCAGGCCCGCTCTCGCCGCAAGGCCATCGAGACGGAAGCCGACTTCTACGGCGCGATGGACGGCGCCAGCAAGTTTGTGCGCGGCGACGCCATTGCCGCCATCATCATCATGCTGGTCAACATCCTGGGCGGTTTTGTCATCGGCGTCGTGCAGGGCGGCATGGACCTGGCCCAGGCCATCCAGACCTATGTGCTGCTGACCATCGGCGCCGGCCTGGCCATTCAGGTGCCCGCGCTGCTCGTCTCCGCTGGCGCCGGCCTGATCGTCACCCGCTCCACCTCCGAGACCACCCTGGGCAATGAACTTTTCGCCCAGATCGCCAACTTCAACGTGCTGGCTGTCGGTTCCTTCATCACCGCGGCGATGATCTTCATCCCCGGTCTGCCCAAGCTGCCTTTCATCCTGGTCAGCGTTGGCCTGGGTGTGGCTGCCTTCTTCGTCAACAAGGCCAGCGTGGAAGAAGCCGCCGCCGGCCCGCAAACCACGGTCCTGCCTTCCTCTGCCGAGGCTGAAACCCCCGAGCAGATGCTGCAGATGGTGGTCATCGACCCGATTGAACTGGAAATCGGCTACAGCCTGATCCCGATGATCGACGATGACTCGCAGGACAACCTGCTGCGCCGCATCACCGGCATCCGCCGCCAGCTCATGTCCGAGCTCGGCCTGATCCTGCCGGTCGTGCGCATTCGCGATAACCTGCGCATAGCGCCGCAGGCCTACCGCGTCAAGGTGCGCGGGCAGGAAGTCGCCGCCGGTGAAATCATCCTGGATCGCCTGCTGGCGATCCCCGGCTCGGACGTGGATGAGCCAATCGCCGGCATCCACACCACCGAACCCGCCTTCGGCCTGCCTGCCATCTGGATTCTCGAAGGCGACCAGAGCCAGGCCGAGCTGCGCGGTTACACCGTGGTGACCCCGCTGTCGGTGCTCTCCACCCACCTGACCGAAATTGTGCGCGGGCACGCCCCCGACCTGCTCACCCGCCAGATGGTGCAGGAAATGCTCAACCAGCTGCGCCAGAAATCCCCCGCCTCGGTGGAGGGTGTGGTGCCGGAGCTGCTCGGGCTGGGCGAAGTCCAGACCGTGCTGCGCAACCTGCTGCGCGAACGCCTGCCCATCCGCGACCTGAGCGGCATCCTGGAAGTGCTCGCCAACCATGCCGGCATGACCCGCGATCCCAACATCCTCTCCGAAGCGGTGCGCCAGACCATGGCCAACACCATTTCGAGCATGTACCGCGATCAGGACAATATCCTGCACGTCTTCACCCTCTCGCCCATCCTGGAAGGCACCCTGCGCAGCGCGCTGGTGGCTTCGGAGGGCGGCCCAGGGCTGCAAATCGATGCCAACCTGGCCCAACGCCTGCTCAACCGCATTGGCGAGACCATGGAAGGCATGGCGGGGCAGGGTTACATGCCCCTGCTGCTGTGCCCGCGCGAGTTGCGCCAGGCCATTCGCCGCCTGGTGGAAAATCAACTGCCCAACCTGGTCATCCTGGCCTTCTCGGAAGTCAGCGCTGGAACGCGCGTGAAGACCCACGGCATGGTTGACGCGAATTAAGGATTGAGAAGCTATGGAAACCCGCACCTACAAAGCCGAAACCATGCGCGACGCGCTGCTGATGATCCAAAAAGAGCTGGGGCCGGAAGCAATTGTGCTCTCAGCCCGCGAAGTTCCGCTGGGATCGGCGTGGAATGTATGGAAACGCCCCGGCATTGAACTGGTGGCTGTGCTGCCCGACAAAAACAGCCCCGCCGTGCAGACTCCGGCGCGCCCGACTGCCGACGCGGATGAAGCCGCGGGCATCGAATGGGTGACGGATACCCCGGCCCCCGCCCCCAAGACGGTCCGCGAACCGGCGCGCGAATCCGCCGGCTGGCAGCCCAAACGCATTACCCGCGAAGAAGCCAGACTCGCCAATCGCCCGGTCGAAGCCCCCGCCCCGGTCCAAGCGCCGGTCCGCACCGCCAGTGAGGAAGAACGCCGGCAGGCAACAGCGGCGCTTTCCGCGGCGCTGGCAGAGATCAAAGCCGCGCAGCAGGCTGCGCCCAGCGCTCCGGCGCTCGAAAGCGAAGAACGTGCCGCGCCAGCCGAAGTCAAAACCGCGGTGGTGGAAAGCGAACCGGCGGGCTTGAACAAAGTGCGCCGCGCCTTGATGGCCCAGGAAGTGGATAGCGCGATCATCCAGCGCACCCTGGAGATCACCCTGGAAATGGCCAACCGCGCCGTGCTGAGTGACGAAGAAATTGCGCGCAATTACACCATGCGCCTGCTGGAAGCGGAGCTGCACAGCGTTGCCCCGGCATTGCTGGCCAACCCGCGCCGCGTGACCTGCCTGGTGGGCGCCAGCGGCAGCGGAAAAACCAGCACCGCCGCGCGCCTGGCGGTGTATTACGGCAAAAAAATGGGGCGCAAGGTCATCTGGGCCTGCGCCGACACCCTGCGCACCGGCGCCATCGGCCAGGCGCGCGCCTACACGGACGCGCTGGGACTGCCCGTGCGCAACATCTACGCGCCCAATGACCTCAAGTTGGTGCTGGCTGAAAGCGAGCCCAATGACCTCATCCTGGTGGACACCCCGGGGTACAACCCCTTCCGGGAAGATCAGATGGTGGAGCTGGGTTCCCTCCTGACGGATTTGCCCGAGCGCAGCATCTTCATGGTGGCGCCCGCCAACGTCAAAGAAAGCGATCTGAATGCCGTCGCCGGCGCGCTGAGCGTCTTTGGCATCGACGGCGTGATCGCCAGCAAACTGGATGAAACCTTCACCTACGGTTCGGTCTATAACTTCCTGCGCAAAGCGCAGCTGCCGCTCGGATATTACACCGCCGGCAAAGAGACCGCGGGCGGGCTGGAAATGGCCGATCCGCACCGGCTGGTGGCGGGATTGTTCGGGAAAGGTTGGAGACAATGAGCAAAGAAAAAGAGATGAAAGAAAAAGAGCAGGCGCCTGAGCAGGACAATTCGAAGGCCAAAGCTAAAAAGAAAGCCAAAAAAGGCAAAGGCGAGCAAACTGCCCCACTGCCCGTCCTTTTGGAGTTCGTTTTCTCCTTTTCTTTCTTCATCCTGCTGGCGGTGGATGCCCTGGTGGCAGCCCTCTCGTGGAGCAACGGCTGCACCATGACCGACATTTTCATCCGTGTCGTCGTTTCCACGATTGTGATGAGCATCATCATCTTCATGCTCGCGCGCAGCATCTCGGGCGGCATGCTGGAAGCTGCCGTCAAATTGCGCGAAGAAGAGCTGAGCAAATTCCAGCAGTCCAATGACCTCAACGCCTGAGGGCACGGATTGACCCATTTACCGCGATAAGGCAGAGATAAATCATGGTTATGCAAGCGGACGCAAGCCTCCTGATGGAACAATTCCTCGCCACCCGTTCACCCGACGTGCGCGAGCAGTTGGTATTGCAGTCCATTCCGCTGGTCCATTACATGCTCGGCAGGCTCGGGATTGGCCAGGAGATCGGCAGCGAATACGAAGACCTGGTTCACCAGGGACTGCTCGGGTTGATCGACGCAGTGGATCGCTTTGACCCCAAACATGGCACGCGTTTCAGCACCTACGCCGCGGTACGCGTGCGTGGCAAAGTGCTCGACTATTTACGCCAGTCTGATTTCATGTCGCGCTCCTGCCGCAAACGGGTACGCGCCATCGAAAAAGCAGTGGCAGACCTGTGGATGGCGCACCGCCGCGAACCGACGGAAGAGGAAATCGCCGCCCACCTGGGTGTCAGCCAGGATGATGTCTCGCGCGGCTTGATTGACGCCGGCGTGGTCATGCTCTCCTTGGACGCCAGCGTGGAATATGAGCAGGAAGAGGACGGCTCGCTGCACGAGCGCCTGGTGGATGATAAACAGGTCAATCCATCCGCGATTTTCGAAGACGAAGACCTCAAGCAGCAGATCATCGCTGGGCTGCGCAAGCTCTCGCAGCGCGAACAGCTGCTGCTCTCGTTGTATTACTACGAAGGGCTGACCTTTAAAGAGATCGGCAAAGTCATGGAAATCACCGAATCCCGGGTCTGCCAGCTGCACACCCGCGCCATCTACAACTTGAAACAGGCGGTGAAATATGAGTAGCATCCCACGAGTATCCCTGGAAGATACGTTGACCCTGATGCAGTTGATGCGCGAGACAGCCCTGGCACGCGGACAGGAAGCCCGCGCCGCCCGCATGGCTCCGGCTGCTGAGGAGATGAAGAGCCTGGTCGAGACCGCCCGCACCGCTCCGGCAGCCTCCGCCCCGGCTGGCATCCTGGGCCAGGCCGATTTCAAGAAACGGTTGGAAGTCACCCACACCCGCGAAACCCAGGTGATCCAGGGCAACGCCGCTTCCGGTGTGGAAGCTGCGTTGGAACGCAACCGCATGATCGGCGCGATGGCCTCAGCCAACATGTCCGATGTGGATATTGCCCGTCAATTTGGCATCAGCCGCGAAGAAGTCCGGCTGGTCTTGAGCACGCAGAAAGCAGGCAGAATATGATCAAAGGATTTTACGCCGCCGTTTCCGGAATGTTAGCCAATGCCCAACGCCAGGATGTCATCGCGCACAACATCGCCAACATGCAGACGCCTGGCTTCAAACAGGTTCTCACCACGGTTGAAGATTTTATGCAGACCGGCGTGACCTATTCTCCCGGCAACTTGCTGGAAGACGGCGCCTCGCGCGGTGTGGGCAGCCTGGGGCTGGGCGCTGAGTATGGCCCCGAATTTGTGGATTTTGCCCAGGGCGGGCTGATGACCACCGGATCCCCACTGGACTGCGCCCTGCAAAGCGACGGGTTCTTCCGCGTGCGCACCCCCGAAGGCGTGCGCTATACCCGTGACGGGCGCTTCCTGCGCGACGCGCAGAACAACCTGGTCACCGTGGAGGGCTTCAACGTGCTGGACGCCAACAACGCGCCGATCAAGCTGGCAGAAGGTGAAGTGGTAATTGCTCCCACCGGCGCCATCACCGTCAATGGCGCAGCTGCCGGGCAGTTGGGTCTTTCTGCCTTCGCCAACCCGCGCACCGAACTGACCCGCGACCGCGGCAACCTGTTCACCGGACCGGCAGCGTCTACTTCAACCGCCCTGCCTTCCGTCACCCAGGGCGCACTGGAAATGTCCAATGCCAACCCGACCCGCCTGATGACCGACATGGTCGAAGTCGCCCGCTCTTATGAAGCCGCTCAGAAGATGGTCCAGAACCAGGACGAGCTGATCGGCAAGACCATCGCCACCCTTGGCCGCATCGGCTAACCCGGAGGAAACCCATGAGTTCTCTCTTCAACACCCTCAACATCTCGCGCCAGGACATGCTCACCCGCCTGCTCGACCTGGACACAGTCAGCAATAACCTGGCGAACATGAACACCACCGGTTTCAAAGCCAGCCGCTCCAACTTTCAAGAGCTGCTCGACCGCCGGTTGAACCGCAGCGGCATCATCATGCCCGCCACCCAGGTACTCACCGCTCAGGGCAACATCAAACAGACCGCCAACGCGCTGGATTGGGCCATTCAGGGCGAGGGCTATTTCCAGGTGCGCCTGCCTGATGGACGCACCGGGTACACCCGCGACGGACAATTCAGCCTGGATGCAGCGCGCAACCTGGTCAACGCCTCCGGCGCCCGGCTCGTCTGGACTGGCACCCTGCCAGACGGTTATCAGGATGTCAACATCCGCGAGGATGGCACAGTGGAAGCCCTGATGAACGACGGCACGCGGGTCAACGCCGGCACCATCCAGCTTGCATCTTTCGTCAACCCATCCGGGTTGCTCGGCGCCGGTCAGAACGTGTGGATCCCATCGCTCGACTCAGGCCCGGCCCGCGTGGGCGCGCCCAACACCACCGGGATTGGAAGTGTGCAATCTCACCAGGTGGAGATGTCCAACGTGGATATCTCGCGCGAAATGACCCAGTTGATGACCGACCAGCGCACCTTCCAGATGTCGGTGCAGGCATTTCAGCAGACCGACCAGATGATAGCGCAGGCAATCAATCTCCGTAAAGCCTAAACTGGCGCTAAAGTTTCTGCACGGCCTGCCGATAAATAGATCACAGAGAATAATCGACCGACCGTGCTGATGGAGGAAGTGACATGAAAATCGAGAACAACGGCATCTCCAGCCTCTCAACCCAATCCACCGAAGCTGCGCAGCGCGCCGAGCGCAAATCCAGCGCCGGTGGCGCCGGGCGTGTGCAGCAGGGGCATGACAAAGCCGAGCTCTCGGAATCGGCCCGCCTGCTCGCAAAAGCCCGCGCTCAGATGGATAGCCAGGACAGCGTTCGCAGTGAACGCCTGGATGCAATTCGCCAGCAAGTTAACAATGGCGATTACACCATCCAGGTGGAGGAACTGGCCCGCCGCCTGATGGTAAGACACTTTAAGCCCTAGGGAGGCTCGGTAAACTTCATGGTTCAGCACGATCAATTCTCTGAAGATCTGATGGAACTGGAACAGGCCCTGGTGCGGCAATTTCGCACCTTGCAAAGCCTGATTGAACTCACTCAAAAAGAACGGGAAGCCATCCTCAAAGACGAGGATAAGCTGATGAGCCTGGTCGAAGAAAAGGAAGCAATTCTCGACCAGTTGGGCGTGATTGAAGACCGCCGCCGCGGACTGGTCCAGGACCTGGCGCTGGCGCTCAAAGTCACCGGCGAGACCACCTCGGTCATCGACCTGCTGCCCCACCTGAATCCCAACAGCGCCACCAGCATTGCCCGCCTGGTGGACGGCATCACCACCCTTGCCAACCATGCCCGCGAACTCAACCGCGCCAACCAGGCCATCGCCTATGTACGCATGGACTGGCTGCGCGCCACGCAGACTTTCCTGATCGGCATGGTTCAGCCCGACCCAGACTACCGGCCCGCCATGGCGGCGCCAGTGCGCCGCGGTGCAACCGGCCTGGGTCTGGAAGTCCGCGCATAAGGAGCAAGCGATGCCCTCCCTGTCATCTGGAATTCAAACAGCGCTTTCCGCGGTGCTCGCGCATTCTCAAGCGATTGAGATCATCGAGCATAACGTGGCCAATGTCAACACACCGGGTTACCGCCGCCAATCGGCGTCGCTTGCCTCCACCGTCGCCAGCCCCATCCTGGGCTATGAATCGAACATGGCGGCGGGTATGCGCGGAACCGGCGTGATGATCGATAAAATCAAACGCTTCAATGTTGAGTTTTTCGACACGCGCTACCGCGCCTCGGCCGGGGAGACCAAAAACTGGGAAACCCGCCGGGACCTGATGGTTCAGCTCGAATCAGCCCTGGCGGAGACCAGCCAGACCGGCCTGCTGCCCAAGATGGATAAATTTTGGGACGGCTGGCAGCGCCTGGCCTCCGACCCGACCAACACTGCCCTGCGCGCCAACCTGCTGGATGAAACCCAGTCCATGGTCAGCGCCTTCAACATGCGCGCGCA
>JACRAG010000168.1 GCA_016213455.1 Anaerolineae bacterium
ACCTCCACACCCAGGGCTTCTTCTCCGCTCGGGGTGATGTTGTACATCTGGATCAGCAGTTCGCTGGCAGAGGACTGGGTGATTTGGGTGCGCCAGCCCCAAAACTGCTTGCTGTAGGTCTCAAACCAATTGCCGCGGACAGAAAAGCCGTTTTCCACGGATTGGCCTTCGGAGTACAGGATGGCAGTGCCCATGTGGAACTGGTCAATCCAGGTCGTCTCGTACTGTTCTTTTTCCAGGCTGTATCCGATGATCATCATGCCGCGCAGCGGTTCTCCCTGGATGGAGCCTTGATATTCATGCAGCAAAAAACGTCCTTCCAACACAGGTGTAATTTTTCCTGACCACAGGCTTTCGTCGCTGAGTGTGTTGGGTTCAAACCAGGTGCGGGCCAACCCATGCCATTCGCCAATCATCATGGCAAAGGCGCGGTGCGGACCGGTGGAGGCTGAGATAAAGGGTGTTTCGTTCATGTTCTTAATATAGCAGAAGCGTTTCCCCGAAAACAGGCCCAAATATGACATTTTCAGGATGAATATCCTTTGACAGGTTGTGACACTTATGATAAGATGTCGATAATTCAATAGCCCAGAACGGGTTATGACAGCCGAACAATCGGTGCGTTGAACCCCTTACGGCACTCTTATCCAGAGAGGTGGAGGGACCGGCCCTATGATACCTCGGCAACCTGGCGATAACAGTCGAACGCGACTCCGCTAAGGTGCTAATTCCGTCAGACGGATGTACTGGGAGATGAGAGGGCAGCCGCACGTAGCTTTGCTTCATGATGCCCCTCGCGTGTACTCCGTGAGGGGATTTTTGTGTTAAAAGGAGATTTTCACTATGTCGTTAACCTTCATGAACACACCGCGCTATCTGTTCACTTCTGAGTCGGTTACCGAGGGGCATCCCGACAAGATTTGCGACCAGATCAGCGACGCCGTGCTGGATGCCTGCCTTGCGCAGGATCCCATGTCGCGGGTAGCCTGTGAAACGGCCACCAAGACGGGATTCATCATGGTGTTGGGCGAAATCACCACCAACGCATTCGTCAATTTTGACGATCTGATCCGCGATGTGGTGCGCTCCATCGGTTATGACAATACCGACAAAGGTTTTGACGGAAACACCTGCGCGGTGATGTCGGCGATCTGCTCGCAGTCGGGCGATATCGCCATGGGCGTCAATAAGGCGTTGGAAGCAAAAGCGGGTGAGATGACCGACGCGCAGATCGAATCGATCGGCGCCGGCGATCAGGGTATGATGTTCGGCTATGCCTGCGACGAAACCCCCACGTTGATGCCCACGCCGATCTACCTGGCGCACAACCTGACCCGTAAACTGGCGGAAGTGCGCAAGAGCGGTGAACTGCCCTGGCTGCGCCCGGACGGCAAGAGCCAGGTGACGATTGAATACCATTACGGCAAACCTGTGCGCGTGGACACCGTATTGATCAGCACCCAGCACGCGCCGGAAGTTTCTCATGCCGAGATTCGCGAGTCGGTGATTGAGAATGTGATCCTGCCCACCCTGCCTGAGGCGATGGTGGACAAGGATATGAAAATCTTCGTCAACCCCACCGGTCGCTTTGTCATTGGTGGTCCGATGGGCGACGCAGGCGTGACCGGTCGCAAGATCATCGTGGATACCTATGGCGGCATGGGCCGGCATGGCGGCGGCGCTTTCTCGGGCAAAGACCCAACCAAAGTGGACCGCTCCGGCGCCTACGCTGCGCGTTGGGTTGCCAAGAATGTGGTGGCTGCGGGCCTGGCGCGGCGCTGTGAAGTGCAGGTGGCTTACGCCATCGGTGTGGCCCGCCCGCTGAGCATCAATGTGGAGACTTTTGGCACTGGCGCCATCGCCGATGAGAAGATCGCCGAGATCATCGCCGAAACCTTTGACCTGCGCCCGGGTGCGATCATCCGCGACCTGGACCTGCGCCAGCCGATTTATCGCAAGACGGCTGCATACGGTCACTTTGGCCGCGATGACCTGGATCTGTCCTGGGAGCGCACCAACAAAGCCGACGACCTGCGCAAAGCCGCCGGACTGTAATCCAACGCGATATCAAGCAAAATCCCGTCCACCAGGGCGGGATTTTTACTTTCTAATGGTCAAGGTATCGGACGTGTAGTTCAGCGCACAGCCAGGGCAAACACCACCGCAGCCAGCACAATCAACGCGCCGATACCCAGGGCAAGGGACGTGGCATATCGTAGTCTCATAGGATTCCTCACACCAGGTCAAATCGTTCGGAATGAAAGTCGCCGATGAAGATCCCCAGCTCCACCAGGGATCGTTCAACCGCGTCCATCATGGGTTTGGGGCCGCAGATGAAGATCTCATATGCATCCCTGGCGCGTTCGGGTGGCAGGTATTTTTCCAGCACTTTGCGGGTGACGAAACCCTGTTCGCCCTCCCAATTGGCAGGGGGCGTTTCGAGCACCTCCACCACGCGCAGGTTCAGGCGTGACTTCAACTTTTCAATCTCATCGCGGAAGGGAACCGCATCGTCGACCTTGTTGGCGTAAATCAGCGTCAGCGGACGCCGGTCGCCGCGGTCAGCCAGGGTGCGCATCATGCTCATTATGGGGGTGATGCCGATTCCGCCGGCGATGAAGACAAACCCGCCGGCATGGGGGTGGCGGTCCGGGCTGAAGGAACCGTAGGGGCCGTCCACATACACGGTCTGGCCTGGCTGCATGGTTTTAATGGTGCGGGTGAAATCCCCCAATTCCTTGATGGTAAATTCGATTTTGCCAGGCTGTTCTGCGCTGGAGGAGAGCGAGAAAGGATGCTCTGTGTCGGCGAACGGCGAATTCCAGGCAGTGATCCAGGCGAACTGACCGGGTTGGAAGCGGAATCCGCTGTGACCGGCAGGTTGCAGTACCAGCGAGTAGGCGCTGCCGGGCTGCGGTTGAACTTCTACCACTTTGAAGGGTGTGCGCAGCAGCAGGAAAGGCTTGATCACGCGCACCCAGAGCAGCAAGCCCACAAAGAACGCACCGTAAGCGATCCACAACCCGCGCGCCAGGGGAGAACCGGTGTAATGACCGACCAGCATGATATGCACCAGCGCCAGGGTCATGGCGGCAGTAGCCAGCAAACCGTGGGCAATGCGCCAGCGGGTGTAGTCGATCTTCAGGCGCTTGCGCCAGACAGAGATGACCACCAGGACGATCAGAGCCAGGGTGGCGGTGACCGCAGCGCGAGCCCGCCAGGGGGCGGTGATGAAGTTGAGCAGTTCGAGCGTGCGGGGGTCAAAGATGAACAAAAGGATGGGGTGCGCCAAAATGAGCACAAAGGCGACCAATGAGATCTGCCGGTGGAAGAAATAGACGATGTCGCTGCCGTAGGGCGCTTTGATGACCTTGAAGCGCGCGGTGAGCACGAATTGCAGCGCCATCATCGCCAGCCCGCCAAATCCCAGCCCGACGGAAAACTCCCGCCAGAACTCCCGTCCTTCCGGGCGGGGACCAGCCAGGATCAGCAGGATGGGAGCGAGTGTAACCAGCAGATAAATCAGTATCCAAAATATGCCTTGCAGAATGCGCTTGTTTCGCATAGATATCTCCTAGTTGTAATTTTATCGAAAGACGGTAATTCCATCAAAGGTTTGTATAAGGCTTGTACGGTTTGGGGAGTTCAGAACCAACAAAAAGGCGAAACAAAAAGCGGGCGCTCTACTGCGCCCGCTCAACCAACAATCCCGATCTAGTGGAGGACTTCGTACAATTCGACCAGCACGCCGCCGGTGCTCTTGGGATGGATGAAAGCCATTTTACGACCGGGCAGCTCCATGGGGGTTTCGTTGATCAGGCGCACGCCCTTCTCTTTGAGCTCCGCCAATTTGGCGGTGATATCATCCACCTCGAAACACAGATGGTGCATCCCACCCCCGCGCTCTGCCAGGAATTTGGCGGTGCCGGAATCGTCGCTGGTGGGCTTCACCAGTTCCACTTCGCTGTCGCCGACGGGCAAGAAGGCAACCGCGGCTTTCTGGCTGGGGACATCTTCCACATGGGAGAGTTCGATACCCAACGCATCGCGCCAGAAGGTGAGCGCCTGGTCCAGGTCGGCGACGACAATGGCAACATGGTTGATTTTGTTGATTTTGGCCATGAGAATTCCTCGTATGTAAATGGTTCAACTGGGCTGTAAGACGGTTAGATCCAGGAGGCAGGCTGGTACTCGCCCCACACATTGCGCAAGACGCCGCAAATTTCACCCAGGGTGATTTTGTGTTCAACGCACTCGATGAAGAGCGGCATCAGGCTGTCCTTGCCGCGGGCGGCGCTTTCCAGGCGCTGCAGCAGGGCAGAAACCTTTTCGGTGTCGCGGGAGGCGCGCACTTCCACCAGCCGGGCGCGCTGCCCCAGTTCGATGGAAGGATCCACCTTGAGGCGTTCGAGGGTGATCTTTTCATCGACGGTGAAGGCATTGACGCCCACCACGATCGATTCTTTCTTCTCGACCGATTTCTGGTAGGCATAAGCAGCCTGTTGAATTTCGCTCTGCATATAGCCGCGTTCGATCGCTTCGCGCGCACCGCCGATGTCATCGATGCGTTGAATGTAATCGCGGGCCCGGTTGACGATTTCATCGGTCAGGTATTCGATGAGGTAAGATCCAGCCAGCGGATCGATCGAATCGGCTGCACCGGATTCGTGGGCGATGATCTGCTGGGTGCGCAAAGCCACACGCACCGATTTTTCGGTGGGCAGCCACAGGGCTTCGTCCATGCTGTTGGTGTGCAGCGATTGTGTCCCGCCCATCACGGCAGCCAATGCCTGCAGGGTGACGCGCACCACATTGTTTTCGGGCTGCTGCGCGGTGAGTGTAGAGCCGGCGGTCTGGGTGTGGAAGCGCAGCATCCACGAACGCGGATCCTGGGCTTTGAAACGCTCGCGCATGATCTCAGCCCACAGGCGCCGGGCGGCGCGGAACTTGGCAATTTCTTCCAGGAAGTTGTTATGGGCGTTGAAGAAGAAGGAGAGCTGTGAAGCGAACTCGTCCACCTGCAGACCGGCATCCAGGGCTGCCTGCACATAGGCGATGGCGTTGGCAATGGTGAATGCCACTTCCTGCACGGCAGTCGCGCCGGCTTCACGAATGTGGTAACCCGAGATGGAGATGGTGTTCCAATAGGGCACATTGCGCGCGCAGTAACCGAAGATGTCGGTGATCAAGCGCATGGAGGGGGCGGGGGGGAAGATGTACGTCCCGCGCGCCACATATTCTTTGAGGATATCGTTCTGGATGGTGCCGCGCAATTTGGAAGGATCCACACCCTGGCGGCGGGCGACCGCGATGTACATCGCCAGCAGCACAGCAGCCGGGGCGTTGATGGTCATGGAGGTGGACACCTTGTCCAGGGGGATCTCGCGGAAGAGCATTTCCATGTCGGCGATGGAGGAGATGGAAACGCCCACTTTGCCCACTTCGCCGGCAGCCATCGAATCATCGGCGTCATAGCCGATCTGCGTCGGCAGGTCAAACGCGACGGAAAGACCGGTCTGCCCCTGCTGAAGCAGGTAGCGGTAGCGCTGGTTGGATTCTTCTGCAGATGCAAATCCAGCATACTGGCGCATGGTCCAGAAACGTGCGCGGTACATGCTGGGCTGCACACCGCGGGTGAAGGGATACAGGCCGGGGAAGCCCTGTTTGTCCAGATACGTGGTTTCATCGCCGGTCAGCAGGCGGGGGAGCGGAATTCCGGACGAAGTGGTGAACTCCGGTTTGCGCTCGGGGTATTTACTGAGCAGCGGTTTGAGGATCTTGTCTTCCCAATGCTGTTGCTCTTCGCGAATACTCATTCGGCTCATCTCCGTGGGGTATGGACTGCTACCAGTATAACCGAAACGGCCTTGCGGGAGGAGTGATCTATTCTATGGTAAACTTTTGACATCTCTCCTGAAATCGCATTTCAGTACGCATCATGTCACCATTTCTACAGCTCATTTTCATTCTCGCCCTCCTCATCCTGGTTGCCAAATTCGCCGGATATCTGAGCACGCGTCTCGGACAGCCTTCGGTTTTTGGCGAGCTGCTGGTGGGTGTGCTGTTGGGACCGTCTTTGCTGGATGTGGTGCACCTGTCCATCCTGACCGACACGCATCTGGATGAAGTGCTGCGTGAAATAGGCGAGATCGGTGTGCTGTTCTTGATGTTCCTGGCCGGGTTGGAGCTGGATTTTCGTGACCTGGCGCGCAATACACGCGTTGCCTCTTATGCCGGTACCTTGGGTGTCTTCGTTCCGGTGTTGATGGGCTGGCTGATCGGAATGGCATTTGGAATGGAGATGAACCGCGCCATTTTCCTGGGCCTGACCCTGGGCGCGACCTCGGTCAGCATTTCCGCACAGACATTGATGGAATTGAAAGTGCTGCGCAGCCGGGTTGGGCTGGGTTTGCTCGGCGCAGCGGTTTTCGATGATATTCTGGTCATCCTGCTGCTCTCGGTCTTCACCTCGCTGGTGGGGGGAGCCGGCGGTGGGCCAGCCATCCTGGTCACCATTTTCCGCATGGTGGTCTACCTGGGATTGGCGGCATTGTTTGGTCTGTTTCTGCTGCCGCGGATTGCCCACTTTGTGGGAAAACTTGGCATCAGCCAGGGCACCGTGACGCTGGCAGTGGTGATGATGTTGGTTTTCGGCCTGACGGCAGAGCTGGTTGGCGGGATGGCTGCCATCACCGGAGCATTTCTGGCGGGCATGATGTTTGGCCGTACGCCGGAGAAACGCACGATTGAACACGGCTTTGCGGTGCTGGCTTTTGCATTTTTCGTGCCCATCTTTTTTGTCGATATTGGGCTGCAGGTCAAT
>JACRAG010000161.1 GCA_016213455.1 Anaerolineae bacterium
AATGGCGCGCCGAGATAGACTCCCGCCGAGGAGTAGATCAGGTGTAAACGATCATCGAAAAACTTGACCAGCAGGAGAGCGAACGGCACCAATAAGAGCAAAACCACCATCCAGCGCTGGATGCGTTGTTGCTGCCCGGTATAGTGATAGATAAATACGGGGTACAGAATTGGGAATAAAAGGATTCCGATGTACTCGATCTTATTCCAGAAGAGCATGGATTGGATGCTCAGGCTGGCCAATTCCATGCTGTATGCCAGGATGTAAACGCTCATCAACCCCATAAAAGCGGCAAATACCCCTGCCCCCGGGGTACTGCGCCGCCGCCAGGCATACACGGCGATCGCCAACGTCAGGCAGCCGCACAACAAAACAAAAACCGAAAGGCCGTTAAACGCCATAGGGATAGAATAAACTCTTGTGATGCAGTTTGTAATAAGCATAGCATAAAAAATAAATGCTCCCGAACAAAAGAGGGCTTCGTTCTGTGACCAGCTTTCCCAAATAAAAACTGCTCCCCATTCAGGAATGAGGAGCAGTTCGGAGAAGTTAATGAACCTATTTCAGGTAGCCCAACCAGCGTTCCTGGTAAGCGATCATCGTGTCCAGCATCTCCTCGATACCCTGGAAGTTATTGACCATCGGATCCACCAGCAGCGCCTGCAGTGCCGCCGCTTTGGACTTGGTCAGCACGGCTTCGGCGGTCATATCATGCACCGCAGCCTGGTTCAGCAGCAAACCGGCGTAACCGCGCGGCAGCTGCCCCATCGGAATGCCGTGGATGCCGTTCTTGTCCACCGTGGCAGGCACTTCCACCACCAGCCAATCCGGCAGATTTTCAATCAGACCGTTGTTGGGGATGTTGACGGCTTCTTCGACATAGCCGGCATCGGTCAGAATGCCTTCGATGATCGGCACAACCCGCTCTTTGCATTCCAGTTCGATCTTGGGCTGCACGTGCGCAAGGTATTCCTTGTAGAAGCGGTAGAAGTCGAGGATGCCCTTGTGGTCGGTCACATCGTACGCCCACTGGATATACTCGCCAAAATGGCTGTCGCTGGTGATCGGCATCAAGCCAAACTTCTCCAGAATGACCTTGAAGACACGCCGCTCAGGCCAGGCTTCCGTCTCGATGGCAGCGAAATCTTCGGCTTTTTCGGGCCATTGTCCGGTCTCTTTGAAGTATTTATGCACCGCGTCCATCGAAGGCATGTTGGCGAAAAACTGCGGGGCCTTGGCGCGGATATCCGGGTAGGCATCTTTGCCGCTGTCTTTGTATTTGGCGGTCAGCACGCAGGAGAAGTGGTTCAAGCCGGCGGCGCGCACTTCCAATGCCTCATACGGCACGCCCAGAATCTGGGGCAGGAAATTGCGCAGCGAGGCGATCTCGTGGCACAGGCCGATGAATTTCAAATCGGGGAAGGCGCGCGTGACCGTGGTGCAGATGCGGCTCATCGGGTTGCTGAAGTTGAACACGGTCGCATCCGGACAGTATTTCATCACATCCGCGCAGATCTCCAGGATGGGCGGGATGATGCGCAGCGAGTGGAACAAACCGCCGGGACCGCCGTTTTCACCATAAACCTGCTGTACACCGTACTGCTGCGGGATGCGCCAGTCCTGTTCCCACAGGTCAAAGCGATTGCCCACTTCAATGGAGCTCACCAGGAAATCCGCGCCTTTGAAAGCCTCAGGCCGGTTGGTGGTCGACTCAATCCTGAAAGGCAGTTTGTGTTCGGCGATAAAAGCGCGCGCCGTGTCTGCGACGACTGCCAACGAGGTGGGGTTGATATCATGCAGAACGATGGTGCTGCCTTCCAACACCTTGCTCTGCAAAATATCACCGATGGTGCCATAGCCAAACTGGGCGCTTCCCGCCCCAATCAAAACAATCCGCTTTTCCATGCTTTTCTCCTGAATTCTTGTTTTTAACCATGAGCCAAATGCCGGTCATAGTCCTGGCATCGTTTGAAAAGAACTGTGCTTTTCATGTTTCCCATATAACAATCCGGTTGGCAATGGATCTTGGAGCACCCAACCGGCAAAACAAATAGGGGAATGGAATAATTTTACCAGCAGACCCGGCGATTCACGGGACGATTCAAATCGATTCCGGGAACGAACCGCACGCTTCCCGGAATCAAATGAAAGATCAAAACCGTTGGCTCAATGCGGTATAAGAAATTCACCCAGCAGGAAGAACAGTACAAATGCTCCCGGCAGCAGGGCCAGCCACACCAGCCAGGAGCGCTCATGCGCGCGGATCACACCCAGCAATCCCACAACTCCAGCCGACAAACCTGACAACATCATGAAAATCCCATAGAACGGCAGGATGATTTGCCGCCACGGCGCCTCATCGACCGAAGCAGTTGGCATGAAGACAAAGGTATTGATCAACCACATCACCACAAAAATGGAAAACAATCCGAACGCCCACCATCCCACCCGCGTGGCAGGCCAGCTCAAAATATGCCGACCCACAGATTGCCCCCGTCCCGACCAGCCTGTGTTGGTTTTCATCGCATCCTTCCTTTCTGAAGCCTGAATACCTGTTCTGCTTCACAGGACACCCAAACACGGCCAGGTCCAGACAACCTGGTCACTTCCATTATACAAATCAAAAGCCATCAACCATACCATCAAATAAACCGCTCTCACGGATTGGAGAGCGGTGGACAGGTGCGCTCATCCCGGGAAAATTCCGGGGGCGATGGAGCCGGATGGGGGTGTGGTTAAAATTCGATCTCCATTCCGTCGTTGCCGATTTCGACCGCCGGGAAAATTACCCGGGCCGACTCCATGTCTTCATCCACCGACCACTCCTGGACAGGGCATTTATGCACCAGCACCAATCTTTTAGCCTCAACCTGCGCAGCCACCTCCGCCACCGCTGCCGTATAACTGTGCCCGATATTCGTCATCATCTGCGCCAGCCGGTTGGGGCCGTTGCATTCATGCACCAGCAAGTCCACACCGCGAATGGGTTCAAGATAGACCGCGTCAGGCCGGGCGATCGTATCCGTCACATACGCCAGAGAATGACCGGGCCAATCCAGGCGGAAACCCACCTCGTCGTGGTGGCCCAGGTTGAAGGAGGTTAATTTTCCACCACAGGGCAGGCGCTCCTCTGTCTGCAGGACACGCCAGTCAAATTGACTGGGAGCAAATTTCGGCGTCAATTCTGCCAGCGCGGTTTGCGTGGCGTGCACCCGCGTGGCATGCATGCGCCGGTTGGCCTGCTCCACCGCAACCGCGGGGGTATGCTCGTTCACCTCCTGCGTCAGGGTGTTGATCTCATCCAGGAAGTAAGCGGAAAACAAATAAGTCAAACCACTGGTGTGATCACCGTGGGCATGGCTCAGGTAAATATCCAGGTCAGGTGTCTGGAGATGGCTGCTCGCACGGTATAGACCCGTGCCCGCATCCAGCAGGATGCCCATTTCCGGCAGCATGAAACAGGCCGTTTGCGCCTGCTCGGTCGGCGTAAACCCGCCCGTGCCCAGCAAAACCAGTTTCATAGACCCTCCTTTCTGGTCCAGCACACAGCCCTCATGCCGACTCCAGGCGGTCGAGAATACGCCAGGCGCACAGCGTCAGCCAGCGGGACGGCACTTTCTTTTGACCAAACTCCCAATCTTTCCAGGCGGTCCAGACTGACTCGATTGTGAAGCACCCTTGCGAGTCCATTTTGCTTCTCAAGAGCGCCGCCATATCCAGCAGACGGGCGTCCGTCCGCAGCCAGGTGAATTGCGTGAGCACGTCCAGCACGTGCAGCAGGTCATACCAGATGAAGGGCGCCTTGAGTTTACGAAAATCATTGCCCATGAAGAACATATACGGGTGGCGTTCCACGCTCTCTGTCCACAGCGTAAGCAGCGTCTCGGCGCCGGTGTGGCTCGCAGGGGCATCGCGCCAATCGGGGTGCACGGAGAGGGCTTTGAGCATGGCCAGGTTCGCAAATGGACACGGATCCTCTTTACGCCCCGGCCCACGAAATTTTCCCAGCTCCTTGGAAACAGCGCAAGGCCAACCGTTCTCGCGCACCAGCCCGGCCAGGTATGCCAGGGATTTGCACACGGCAGGCTCCCCGCCAAGTCCCATTTTGACCAGCGCATACACCTGCAGCGGTGCGTCACACAGCGCCCAGGCCCATTCATCCTGACCGCTCCCGCCAAAATGCGCCGGGATGTTCATGGGCAGTTGAAAAGGCCCCTCCGCGGATTGGTGCGCCAGGATGCGTTCAACAATCGTCCGCATCCCCGGGTCATTTTGTGTCAAACCCAGATCTGCGAGAAAGTTCAACTTGTGGAAAGACTGTCCGGCGCTTTTGTGACTGGAAATCACCGTTCCCGGCCAATCGGAGAGTTCCGCGACCAGCCCAGCCACCAGCCCATCCTCCAGCATGGCATGGCGGGTCAAATCCACCGCGGGGTGCCGGTCGGTTTCACCCAACAAATCCAGTCGCGTGCGGTAGGCAATCCAGGGTTCGCCTGCCAGCAACCAATCCAGCGGAGCGTTCAAGTGTTTTCCCTCCCATTTACCGCCATCTGGCTGTGCTCTGATACCATTATACGGCGCAGGCCAATCCCGGTTGGCAGGTTTTATCTGGCTTTTTCCACCCAGGGCGCACATTCTGTCACCAGCGCCTGCAGCCGGTCAATCGTCTCCGCGATGCCCTCCTGGGATGCGTCCAGGCGCGTGAAGATCGCGTCGATCCGATCGTCGATGTTGGGGGGCGCCATCTGGAACCCGGCTGCGATGGACACCGCGCCTTTCTCATTCATCCAATGGGTCTCATTGACGGCAAACAGGGTTTGCATGAGACAGGCCACACAACGGAAACAGCAGCCTGCCGCATAGGCAGAATCACCGCGGGCGATGCTCTTTTTCGCAATCTGTAGCGAGAAATCCACTTCCCACCAGAAGGTGTTGATGATGGCCCGTTTCAACCCGGATGGATAGGGCAGCGTTTGCCGTTTGAGCCGCGCCACGCTGCCGTTCAAATCCCACAGCGGGCGGCACAGCGCGACCTCGGCGCAGTAAATGGCAGAGGTGAAGGCATGTGGATGGCCCGCCTGGTAGGCAACCGTTATGCGTCCATCCCGGCAATCGCCGATCACTCCGGACACCCGGTCCAGGTCGCGGTAGAGGAAGTCAACCGCCACGCCGTCCACGGTCAACCAGCCTCCGCCGTTGATCCACGGTCCCCATCCACCGATGGGGGTGATCAGGTCTTCGCGGTGGGCATCGTCCAGTTCCTGGGCTGCCCGCCCCAGCTCGTCCAGATCCAGCCCCACCGAAGGATCGTAATAGATCCCCAGATCCACGTCGGACTTTTCATTGTGCGTGCCGCGCGCGCGTGAGCCGCCCAGCACCAGCGCCTCAATCCCGGCAATGTTGATCAGCCGGTCCACCACCCTGGAAATTGTTTTATCAGCATCCATTGCCATCCGTTTATCCTCTTCATTGCCAATTATGATGATGCGAGACGTTTCAATCCTTTACGCATTTCAGTCAACGCCCAATGATAATGGCTGCTTCCGCAGGATTTGAAGTAGGCTGACAACTTGTTCTGCCGCATCCAGCCATACAGCCCCGGCGTGAATAAATCCTCTTCGCTCAAGGAGTCAATCAAGACCTGCAACTCCTGGTGGGAGGTTCTGAATTTGGTTATAACCTCTTCGAGTGACCTGTCACGGTAGGTTTCATAAATGCGCTTGTTCAATACTGGCAACTGCGCCCAGGTGTACCCTTCGGCAGGCGTAGGCGGATTCTCTCCTCTCAGCCCGGCAGCATACCAGCGCAGCAGCATGGCATGCCATTCGTGCAAATGTGCAAGCACATCCTTGACTGACCAGTCACCCAGCAGACCTGGCTGAACCATCTGCTCCGGCGTCAATCCGGCGAGCCAGGCCTCCAAGGCAGCATATTTATCTCTATTCTCATCCATCAATGCGGATTTAGTGGTTGGTCTCGGCATGGTTTCTCCTGTTCAAGCGACCATCCTCATGCAATTTTAAGCTCTTTCAGAAAGTAATTTTCCAGGCGCAGTTCCGTCACATCCACCAGGCGAGTGAGGTAGCGGTCGTCAAGCGCCGCCAGGATGGCGCGGGATTGTTCAATCATCTCCTTGCCCCGCCGGTAGGTGGTCCGGGCATGTTCAGCATCCTGGCGCAGCAATTTTGCGATTTTTCCGGGATTTTTCAAATCCAACAGTTTCTCCTTGCCCAGGGTCACATAAGAATAGTGCCCGGCAGCCAGATCGCCTTCCAGATCCTCCCAATCGTCGATCATCTGAATCGCTGCACCAAACAGCAGGAACACCTGCCAGTAATCCTCGATCTGCCCGGCCCGTCCGAGCCGCTCCAGGCTGAGCATGAACGGCCCCAACGCATTGGCGCCTTTTGCGCCCAAATCTTCGGGGCGGTCCAGGCGATAGGGACTCATCTTTCCACGCGCAAATTTCTCCTTGATCTCCGCCTCCAGGAAAAGGGTGCGCATCTTGTGTAAAATGGACAGGTTGGTTTGCGAGACGCCGAAGATATTTAACGCACGCAGTTCATATTCGGCAATCAAGGCCTGGGCGGTTAAAATTTCAACCGGAGAGGCGTGGCTTCCGTCCACATTCTCATCCAGAATCCCATACCCGGCCACGGCAAATACCCCGGCCTGCAAAATATCGCCAAATTGGGCGACCAGGTCGCTCATGCCCTCCTCGTCCATCCACACCGCCAGGAAAGCAAAAACCGGGTAAGCATCCTTGAAGTACTGCATGCGATTGCTCTTCCAGCTGGTCAGGTCAAAACCCAGCGGCTCGGAGAACGC
>JACRAG010000162.1 GCA_016213455.1 Anaerolineae bacterium
CGGGAAGCTGGTTGTGCCGGCCCATCCCATCGTGCCTTTCATCATCGGTGACGGCACCGGGCCGGATATCTGGCACGCTTCGCAGGCGGTGCTGGATGCCGCGGTGGAAAAAGCCTATCACGGCAGCCGCGCCATCGTCTGGAAGGAAGTGCTGGCTGGCGAAAAGGCTTTCCAACTCACCGGCAGCTGGCTTCCCGAAGATACGTTGACCGCTTTCCGCACCTACCTTGTGGGCATCAAAGGCCCATTGACCACGCCCATTGGCGGGGGGTTCCGCTCGCTCAATGTGGCGCTGCGGAAAGAGCTGGACCTGTATGTCTGCTTGCGACCTGTGCGCTACTTTGCCGGCGTTCCTTCACCGGTGAAGCATCCGGAATATGTGGACATGGTCATCTTTCGCGAGAACACGGAAGATATTTATACCGGCATCGAGTTCGAAAACGGCACCGAATCCAACCGGGCCTTCAAAACTGTGCTCAAAGAGCAGTTCCCGAAAGAGTATGCCAAAATTCGTTTCCCCGACAGCGCCGGAATCAGCATCAAGCCAGTGTCCAAGGAAGGCACCTTCCGCCTGGTGCGCGCCGCCATTCGCTGGGCGTTGGAAAACAAACGCAAAAATGTGACCCTGGTGCATAAGGGTAACATCATGAAGTACACCGAGGGCGCTTTCCGTAACTGGGGATATGAACTGGCGCAGGCTGAGTTCGCCGACCAGACCTACACCTGGGCGGAATGGGAGCGCACCAAAGAACAGCATGGTGAGGAAGCCGCCAACGCCGAGCAGGACGCCGCCTTGAAGGCTGGCAAGCTGTTGATTAAAGATGTAATTGCGGATATCGTCTTCCAGCAAACCATCACGCGCGCGCGTGACTTTGATGTGCTGGCGACGATGAACCTGAACGGCGACTACCTGTCGGACGCGCTGGCAGCCCAGGTGGGCGGCATTGGCATTGCGCCAGGCGGCAACATCAACTACGACACCGGTCACGCCGTGTTTGAAGCTACCCACGGCACCGCGCCCAAGTATGCCGATAAGGACATGGTTAACCCTGGTTCGGTGATCCTTTCCGGCGAGATGATGCTGCGCTACATGGGTTGGGGTGAGGCTGCCGACCTGGTGGTGAAGGGGATGGAAGGGGCAATTGCCGCAAAAACCGTGACCTATGACTTCCACCGCCTGATGGAAGGCGCGACGCTGTTGAAATGCTCGGAGTTTGGCCAGGCGATGATCCGCGCGATGTAAAGGTTGGGCATTTATTCAAAAAGACCACGGCAACGACCGTGGTCTTTTTGAATCCGGTAAATTGTGTTATTCGCCCTGTCCCATCGCGTAACCAGGCTTGCCGTCAAATTCGTACAGGTTTTCGGTCTTGATGATGTGCAGCCCTGCGGTGTGCGCGCGCGAGAGCAGGTCCAGGACGCCGGTGTAGGTCAATCCACCGGCGGTCGCCGTGAAGCGGCAGCGCCAGTGATCCGTGCGGAAGGTTTCCGGCATGCCGCCGGGATAGACCTTGACCCCGCGGTTGGAGATCATCTTCAGTTTAAGGCGCTCGTCGTTGAGGGCTTCAACCCGCCTGCCCAGGACTGTGGCATCCCGCCCGGCTTCATCCCATTCGAGGAACATGTCCACGCCTACCAGGGTCTTGATGGCGGGGACCGGCGCGATGCGGTTGGCTGAAATGCCCGTGCTGCGGAAGTGCGCTGGCAGCAGGCGCTCGGGGGTGTGGCCCAGGCGTTCGATGATGGCATCGGCGAAGTCGTCGGTGCTGGCACGCATCCGGCTGAGTCCTTCGCGGAAAATGTCACTGGTGTGGATGCCGTCTTCCAGCGTGCACAGCCAGGCGTTGTTGATCGCTTCAGCCTCTTTGGACAATCCCAGGTGAACCAGCATTTGCACTGCGGCCTGCAGCAAGCCGGATGGGTTGGCAATGCCTTTACCGGCGATATCCGGGGCAGAGCCGTGGATGGCTTCAAACATGGCAGCTTCACGTCCAATGTTGGTCGATCCGGCCAGTCCGACCGAGCCGGCCAGTTGGGCTGCCACATCTGAGAGGATGTCACCGTACAGGTTGGGGGTGACGATCACATCCAGGGTTTCGGGGGCGGCAGCCACCCGCGCTGTGCCGATGTCGATGATCAGGTGTTCGGCGTGCAGGTCGGGGTATTCGACGGCAATTTCATCGAAAATGCGGTGAAACAACCCGTCCGTGATCTTCATGATATTGTCTTTGGTCATGCAGGTCACTTTGCGCCGGCCATAGGCGCGCGCATATTCAAAGGCGTAGCGCACAATCGCCTCAGTCCCGGGGCGGGAGATCAGCTTGAGCACCTGGGTGACTTCCTGGGTCTGGCGGTGCTCGATGCCGCCGTACAGGTCTTCCTGGTTTTCACGCACGATCACCAGGTCCATGGTGGGGTGCAGCGAGGCGACAAAGGGCGTGTAAGCCTTGCAGGGGCGCACATTGGCGAACAGCCCCAACACTGTGCGCAGGGTGACGTTGACGCTCTTGAATCCGCCGCCTTGTGGGGTGGTCACAGGCGCTTTGAGCAGCACGCGATTGGCGCGGATCACATCCCAGGCGTCAGGTGCGATGCCTGACAACGTGCCCTTGCGGTATACGGATTCGCCAATCTCCACCACATCATAATCCAGCGGCGCGCCGGAGGCTTCCAGCACGCGCAGGGTGGCGCGCATAATTTCCGGTCCAATGCCGTCTCCGTAGGCCAGCGTAATGCGTTTTTTCTCCATGGCAGCTCCGTTCAATGGGTCGCGTATTGTGATTATATTGTATCAAATTAGTCTGGTTGGGCTACCTGATTGTGACAGGTCTCCGGCACATTCGCAGAATTGGCGAGTGACCCTGGGGTCTAAGATGGTTTTCCAACGGAGGTTTTACGAAAAATCATTGG
The DNA here is from genome assembly GCA_016213455.1 of Anaerolineae bacterium. GTDB lineage: Bacteria > Chloroflexota > Anaerolineae > Anaerolineales > Anaerolineaceae > Anaerolinea. The sequence goes on from JACRAG010000162.1 coordinate 2,911, forward strand.
CTGGCGTTGCGATCCGGCTGGTTGGATGCGAAATCAAATCGCACAAAACGGACAATCTTCAGCAAATCTTCAGGAAACCTAAAGGAATCCTACAGGTTGCGCCGTTATGATCAATGCAGATAACCAAACCTTATTGATAGGAGTTCTGAAATGGCCAAACGTGTTTTTGCTCTTGTGTTCACTTCCAGTGTCATCACGGCGCTGCTGTTGTTTGTGGGAACCGCCATCGTTGGCAAGTTCTCCCCGGCATTCGCCTCTTCCTCGCTGCCCGGATTGGTTGCCGGAAGCCAGGCGCTCCTGCTGGGCGACAATGCCACTGCGGAGGCCGGAATGACCTCCACTCCGGATCCGACCGAAACTGTAGAAGTTTCCTCCACCCCGGATGTCAGCCAGACCCCTGAGGTTTCCTCTACCCCGCAACCCTCCAGCACCCCGGTTCCTCCGGGCGCTACAGATGATGATGTGCAGGGCACACCGGTGACCGGCGTTAGCATTGCAGAGTTGTTGGGCAACAGCGGGCAGTATCTGGACGGTGTGTTTACCATCACGGGCATGGCGTCGGTGCTGAACGGCGATAAGCTGCTGTTGAATGACGGCACCGGGCAGATCCTGGTGGATCTCGAGGATGACCTGATGCAGTACATGGCGCAAAATGGCTCGACCATCACGGTGACAGGTGAGTTCAGCATAGAAGGCGGTCAGGCACAGTTCGCGCTGGAGGCCTGCGTGGTGGCGGATCAGAACGGCACCTTCGTCCTGGATACCTGCGAATTCCGGCATGGCAACGATGACGACATGGATGACGACAGTGATGATGACCATTCCGGTATCAGCGACGATGATCATTCCGGCATCAGCGATGATGATGGAAGCCATCATGACAGCGATGATGATCATTCTGGCATGAGTGACGACGACAGCGATCATGATAGCGACGACGATCATTCGGGCAGCGGATCCGACAGCTCAGACGACGACTCGGACGACAGCTCGGGCAGTGGCTCGGACGATCATTCGGGCTCTGGAAAAAATCGGCCATAAGCCTTCCTCTCTTTTCCTCTTTACTGGTAGCGCAAAACCGGCTGCGAAAGCAGCCGGTTTTCTATTGGATCTGAACGATCATTCGAACTAAAAAATCCCTGCCGTGGGAGTACAATTATTTCAGCTTGTAAATCTTGTGGATGAACGGAGCAGTGAATGAACATTACAACGCCGGAAAGCGTTGGCTTTTCAACAGATCGCTTGCAGCGCATCGGCGCCGCCATGCAGCGTTACATCGACCGAGACCAGATTGCCGGCATCATCACCCTGGGCGCGCGCCACGGAGAGGTATTTCACTGCCTGTCTCAAGGCATGGCGGACCGTGATTCCAACCGGGCGATGGACCTGGATGCCATCTTCCGAATATATTCGATGAGCAAGCCCATCACCAGCACGGCAGTGATGATGCTCTTTGAAGAGGGGCTGCTGCGCCTGACCGATCCGTTATACGCCTTTTTGCCGGCTTTCAAGGATATGAGGGTCTACCAACCGCGCGGGATTGCGGATTACGATCTGGTTCCCGCGGTTCGCCCGATCACCATTCGTGATTTGTTGACCCATACCGCCGGGTTGAGCTACGGGTTCGACCAGGCTTCTTTCATTGATGAGTTATACCGGCGTCAGATATGGGGGCGCCTGGAGAAAGATCCGGGTATGGATACAGCCCAGGTCATCCAGGAGATTGCCAAACTGCCGCTGGCTCACCAACCCGGTACAGCTTATCGCTACAGCATGGCTACGGATGTGCTCGGGCATGTGGTAGAAGTGGTCTCCGGCAAGCCGCTGGATGTTTTCATGCACGAACGTATTTTTGACCCGCTGCGCATGCAGGACACGGACTTTTATGTGCCGGAAGCCAAAGCACCGCGCCTGACCTCCGTCTATGGCCCGGATGAACACGGTAATATGAAGTGCATCGACGCCGCGGCAACCTCCAATTTTCTACGCAAGCCGGGCCTGCTTTCCGGTGGCGGTGGATTGACTTCCACGACTGGCGATTACTTGCGTTTCGCCCAGATGCTGCTCAATCGCGGCGTGCTGGACGGCGAGCGCCTGTTGGGTCGCAAGACGGTAGATTTTATGCTGGAAAATCATCTCCCCACCGGAGTAGTGCGTGCGGATGAGCCCTTTACCGGATTTGGCCTGGGCGGCGCCATGATTCGCGATGTGGCGGGCAGCCAGATGATGGGTTCGGTGGGTGATTGGGGCTGGGGCGGCGCAGCCAACACCTGGTTCTGGATTGACTCTCAGGAGCAGGTGATCGGTTTGATTATGATGCAATACCAGCCGGCTTTTGTGCTGCCGGTGACGCAGGATTTTAAAAACACCCTGTACCAGGCGTTGGTGGATTAAGCGCGGCGAGCCTAAGGAAGATCTGATCCGAATCTTGCGGGTTGGCGTCCAACCTCTTTCGGATAAAAAAGCAGGGGCTGTCCATGATTAAGGGCAGCCCCTGTGGCTTTTTCCGGTCGCGATCAGCGCTGCATTTCCAAAAAGACGCGCACCACTTCGGGGTCGAAGGCTTTCCCGGCTCCGGCCTGGATGGTTTTCAGCACTTTCTCCTCTGGCACGGGTTGTCGTGCACCACGAGGGTGCAGCAAGGTGTCATAGGCTTCGACCACGGCAAAAATGCGCGCTGAAAGCGGGATATGTTCGCCGCTCAAGCCGCGCGGAAAACCGCTGCCGTCCCAGCGTTCGTGATGGGCATATGGGATCTCCAACGCAGGGCGCAGGTAGCGGATGGGGGAAAGGAGCTGGAAAGCCATTTCGGTGTGCTTCTTCAGCAGTTTGATCTCTTCTTCGCAGAGCGGTTCATCTTTATAGAATATGTCATCCGGTACGCCCATGTTGCCCACATCGTGCAGCAGCGCACCGCGGCGGATGTGGACAATCTCTTCCTGATGGATGTTCATGGCGCGGGCCAGGCGCATGGTCAAATCGGCCATTCGCTGGTTGCGCCCCTCCGTGTCCTGGTCACGCATTTCCATGGCGCGAGACCAGCCTTCGATGGTTTCGTTGTAAGCCAGCACCAATTCAGCGTGTGAGCGCTGCACGCGGTCTATCAACCCCAGGTTTTCCATGGCAATGGCGGCCTGTCCGGCAAGGGTTTCCAAAAAGTCCTGCCATTCATAGTCCATTTTTAGCGGTTTGCGGGAAAAGATCTCCAGCACACCGGTGACCACACCTTTGCTGATCAGCGGGGTTGCGCAGGCGTGCGCCATGCCGTCCCGAGTCAACAGTCGGCGGCGGGCTTGCGGTTCCGACGACCAGTCGCCATTCGTGATGTTCTGAGTGTGCCGGGTCAGGGCGGCCTGACCGCACAATCCCTCGCCCAGGCGGACAAAGAGCATATCCAGGTCATGGTTCTTGGCGCTGGTGGAGGCGAGCAGTTCCAGATGCTGGGTATGTTCATTAAGACGGTAGATATCCGCCGCATCCGCATTCAAAAGATTGGTGGTGTGCGAGAGGATGGTCGAGAGCGTGGTGCCCAGGTCCATGCTGGAAGAGATGGCGATGTCGATCTGGTGCAGCGCTTCCACGCGGCGCAGGCTTTCGCGGGTCTTTTCCAGCAAATCAAGGCGGTGAACGGCGGCCCCGGTCATCTCCGCCAGGGTTTGCAGTAGATTGGCATTCTCTGGATTGATTTTCCGTGGATGCGGGAAGGCCAGGATCATCAAGCCAATGGCTTTGGCGCCCCAATGAATGAGCACCACGCCGCCAGCCCAACCTCCAGGAATGAGGTGGCGGATATCATCGCGGATCCAGTTTTCCTGGCTGATATCATCGCTGATCAGGTATTCGCCCTTCTCCATGACCGCTTTCAAGAGCCCTTGGGCTGGATCGATGCGCTCGGGGAAGGGATTCGCCAGCCACCCGGTAGCAAACACCTGTTGAACGGTTTCCAGGTTTTCGTCGAAGAGCACGATCGAACCGACATCTGTCTGGAAGAAGAGGGTAATTTCGCGTACGAGCTGGGGCAGCATCACCTGCATATCCGTGGCAGAGCGCAAGACGGCTGAAATACGGTTGATCGCTTCCAGTTCGCTGACGCGCTGACGGATCAGCTGATCGGCGTGTTCGCGCTGTACGCTCATGGAAATGACATTGGCGACAGCCTGGATGAAATCTTCGTCCTGTTGGGAAAACGTGCGTGGCACATCGGTGTTGACCCCCAGGACGCCAAAGGGCAGTGCGCCACCGTCGATGGGCACGCTGATGCCGCTGACCACACCCAGCCTGAGTAAAATGGGTGAGGGTTTAAAGCGAGTTTCTTTGGAAAGGTCGGTATAAATCACCGCGCGATGCTGCGCGATGGTATAGCCGGGTTGAGAGTCGGGCCTGGCTGGGAAACTCAAACGTTCCAGGGTTGTTTCATCGAATCCGACGGCGCTGTGCAGCACAAACTCTCCATCTTTGAGCACAACCACTTTGCCGAAGGGCAGATCGAGCGTTTCGGCGGCAACCCGCACGGCTTCGGTAATCAACTGATCGAGGGGCGGGTTGGTCATCGCCAGTTGGCCCAAACGTGAGACCACAGCCTGCTGGCGGGCAGCCGCGCGCAGTTCACCTTCCACCTGTTTGCGGAAAGTGATGTCTTCTACGATGGCGATATGCGAAGCGGGTTTCTCGCCTGGTTCCCATAGCGAAGAGACATACAAGATGGCCCAGACCACCTTGCCGTCTTTGCGGATGAAGCGTTTTTCCAGTTGAAACCCTGCCAATTCACCACGCCACTGCTGGTTCATCAAGGAGAGGTCGGCTGCCAGGTCATCTGGGTGGGTGACGTCCATGAACGTCATGTTGGTAAGCTCGGACTCGGTGTATCCGAGCAGATCACACAGTTTTTGGTTAGCGGCGATGAAACGCCCGGTGCCGTTTTCCGTGATGTTCACACCCACATTGGCCTGTTCGAATACGGCGCGGAAACGGCGTTCGCTGCGCCGGAGGGCGGCTTCCCGGTTGATGCGCTCGGTCACATCCATGCCGATGCTCCAGGCGCTCCAGCCAGGAATGGGGGTTTCCTCAGACTGATCGGACCAGGAAATGACACGAATTTCGCCATCCTTGCTGGTGATGGGATGTTCGCCCGTCAGCAGCCGGCTTTCCTGATACTGGATTGCATTGAGAATAGCCTCACGCTGCTGCGGCGTGGGGTACAGCAAATCCAGAAGATTATTTTTTTGATAGACTTCCTCAAAACTGTAGCCGGTCACGCGCTCACATTCGCTGTTCCATACGATGACCTGGTTCTGCTCATTGAAGGCCACCAGCATCACCGGCATGTGCTGCATCACGTTTTGATTGCGCTGTTCACTGTCGCGTAATTCGTTTTCCACCAAGCGTCTGGCATGCAGATTGCGCTCGAAGTAATGAATGATGATGCCGGAAGCGATGATTAATTGGAACACCGCGCTGATAGCAAAACCCCAGGGCGCAAAACCCACTACCGGGCGCAGCAACGGGTAATCAAATTTGTGTAAACCCCAAAGGATGAATGCCCAGCCGATGATCAGGCTTAAGTGCCGTGACTGACTGGTGCTCTGGATAAAAGTGACTCCGGTGGAGATATAGATGATTCCCACCAGGGTGAAGGTGGGCAGGTAGATGACCAGGAAAGTCTGACCGGTGATGGCAGCCACCGCGGTGAAAACCGCCGCCGAAAAAGTCAGCACGATCCAATGCGGCTGCAGAGGCCGGTTGGAAAGTTCACGCGAACCCCAAAGCATCAGCAGGCAGCTGGTGAGATAAACCCAAACATTGATGACTTGCAGAGCCGGCGAGTTGATGGAAAAAACAACCATCAGCAGGTCAATCGCAAGCCGGACGACATAAAACCCCCATCCAATCGTCCAGAACCCCATATACCGCTCGCGCTGCTGCCGGTACAGATAAAGCACCGAGAGAGTCAGTAAAATTGTGGCGCACAAGGAGATCGCGATCGATAAGATCAGACCATTGTCCATGAACAGCCCCAATCTGGTTTGTGTTTGATTAAAATTCAGGAAAGTAAATTAACAATAAACGCCGGCACTTGCTCGATTGAGTTTATTATTAAGGTAGTATTAATCATTATACAAGCTGATTCTCAATGGGCAAGTAATATACGTCCATTTTCTGTTGTAATTTCATAGCAAGGGTCGTGCCATCATGGGCAAATCCATCTTTTTCATTGAAATGAGGGTTGAATGATCAAAATTGCCGAGGTGCTCCCGCCTCATCCTTCGTCGTTGTGGCGCATGGTCCAACAGGCTGGCATACGATATATTGTCGGCGGGATGGATTTCAGCCGCGGGTTGGATGTGCCGGTCGATGAACTGCCGTGGAGTTATCCGTCGCTGCTGCGGGTAAAATCAGCGTATGAGGACGCGGGGTTTAAGCTGGCGGTGCTGGAAAGTCGTCCGCCCACCCACCGCGCCAAACTGGGCCTGCCTGGGCGGGATGAAGAGATTGAGCACACCATCACCCTGGTGCGGAACCTGGGCAGGTTGGGCGTGCCGGTGTACTGTTATGAGTGGATGCCGGTGTTTAACTGGATGCGCACTTCCACCACCGCTCCGGCGCGGGGCGGCGCACTGGCGACCGCCTATGACCACCGCTTGATGCAGGACGCGCCTTTGACCGAATATGGCGAGGTGAGTGAAGACTCACTATGGTCCAACCTGGATTATTTTCTCAAAGCGGTGGTGCCCGAGGCCGAAAAAGCCGGCGTGCAGCTTGCCATGCACCCCGATGACCCGCCGCTTTCCCCCATCCGCGGGTTGGGACGCATTATGCGCTCGGTTGAGAATTTTCAGCGGCTGCTGGACCTGGTCCCCAGCCCGGTCAACGGGATCGCTCTGTGCCAGGGCAACTTCACCCTGATGACGGATGATCTGCCGGGGGTGATCCGCCATTTTGGTCGGCAGGGGAAAATTTTCTTCGCGCATTTCCGCGATGTGCGTGGTACGGCTGAGAATTTTGTCGAAACCTTCCACGACGAGGGTAAGACGGATATGCTGGCTTGCATGAAGGCATACAAAGATATTGGCTTTGAGGGTGTGCTGCGTCCTGACCATGTACCGACCATGGAAGGGGACAACAACGACAACCCGGCTTATTCCTCGGTTGGGCGGTTGTTTGCCATCGGCTACATTAAGGGCCTGCGCGAGGCGGTTTACGAACAAAAATATGAGGATTGATTGAAAAAATGTCCAATCGCCGGCATCTACAGCCGGCGATTGTTCTTGACCATGAAATCGGTCAGGTCAGCACCTATTGAATCACCACCTGGATGGTGAAGGTTTGCGCGGGTTCCACATCCTTTTCCCAGGCGCGCTGATACACCAGCTCCAGGGTGGTTTTGCCGGCAGCCAGCGCCGTAAAACGCAGCGTTTCGGCGCCGC